>JANNFW010000181.1:0-4451 GCA_031380235.1 Rhodoferax sp.
GCATGGACGACCGCCAGCGTGCGCCAAAGCCAGTTGGTCAACGCATCGCCTCCCACGGGCCACCAAACCACGGTGACTTATGGTGGCGGCTGGTCGCAGGTCTCGCGCCTGGGCATGCCATTGGTCAACGAAGTGGTGATCGGTCTGGGTGACAAAGATAAGTTCAACGGCTCAGCCCCGCGCAATGACGCTCAGTTTGCAAGCTACGTCACCAACCCCAGCCTGCCTGCGCTGTTGGAGATCGCGCTGGCCTTACCCGGCACTGCGCCGACCAACTTCCCACGCACGGATTTGGTCACGACGTTCCTCACCGGCATTCCCGGTGTGAACCAGCCGCAAAACGTGGTCGGCTCCGAGATGATGCGCCTGAACACCGCCATTCCCGCCGTGCCCTTCGCTCAGCAAAACCGCTTGGCGATTGTCGGCAGCTTGCTCAGTGGCGGCACTGACTTTGCCGGCTACCCCAATGGCCGCCGCCCCAAAGATGATGTGGTCGATATCTCGCTCGTCGCGGTGATGGGTGGGCTGTGCATGGCCAATGGCAACACCAATGCGCTGGGCTTGGGGGTGAACTGCAAACCTTCCGCCGTGCCTTTGGGTGCGACATCGTTCAAGCTGCACGACGCGGTGGATCAGGCGGTGCAACCCTTCTTGCCCGGTTTTCCGTACCTCAACACGCCGCTGCCTGGCGCGATGTAACGCCTTTCCTTCTGGAGTAAAACATGAAAACTTCATTAAAGATTTCAGTATGGGGTGCCGCACTCGGCCTGGCGCTGAGCTTCACGCAGGCGCAAGCTGGTGTCATTACGTTCGCGCCGCTGGATGAATTCGGCGTGGCACTGGCAGACGGTGAACAAACCACGGCGCAGGGCTTTGCCTTTCGGCTCTCAAGCGGCAACGCCAACTCGTTCTTCATTGACGGTTTGGATGGCGCGGGCAGCTACGCCAGCAATGGCAGCCAATGCCTGTTCGCGGCCAATGATGCGGTCATCGTCCTGACATCGGCCAGTGGGCGCTTCAACCTCGGCTCTTTTGAGTTGGGCGGCGGTAACCTGGCGTTTCTCGACCCTGCGCAAGCGGGTAACGTCGAACCTTGGGCCACGCAGCTTGACCTGATCGGCCTATTGGCGGACGGCACGCAGTTGATGTCGAGTTTTTTGATCGACCCGCTGTCTAGTGGTTTATTCAACTTTGCAGTGAACTGGAGCAATCTGACCGAAGTTCAATTTCGCGTGGCGGGCGGCGACTACAGCCTGGACAACATCAGCCTACAAACTGTGCCCGAGCCGGGGTCGCTGGCGCTGCTAGGGCTGGGGTTGAGTGGAATTCTGGTGTCGCGCAGGCTGCGGCGATCGCTGTCGCCCCAAGCGCCACGCTAAAGCGCGTCTGCGGTGCCCAAGATGGCGGTGGACTGGCTTGACAGCACGCCGCCGTTGCCTTGCACCAGTGCCGTCTTGGCATGGGCCACTTGGCGCGCACCGCATTCACCTCGCAGTTGCTGCACAGCTTCAATCAGCGCGAAGATGCCGTACATGCCAGGATGCACGCACGACAGGCCACCGCCATTGGTGTTGACGGGCAAACGACCGCCGGGGCCAATCGCACCGCCTTCCACAAACGCGCCCGCCTCGCCTTTTTTGCAAAAGCCGAGGTCTTCCAAGAAAAGCAAGGTGTTGATGGTGAACGCGTCATACAGCTCCAACACGTTCATGTCTTTTGCCGACAAGCCCGCCATGGCATAAGCCTCGCGGCCCGACTGGCTGGCTGCCGTCACTGTCAAGTCTGGCATGCTCGATATTTGCCGATGCCAAACTGCCGTCGCATTGCCCAGCACGTAGACGGGTGCGTTGGGCAGATGCCGCGCTCGGTCTGCGCGCACCATCACGTACGCACCGCCGCCATCGGTCACCAGGCAGCAGTCGCGCACGCTCAAGGGGTCTGACACCATGCGCGCGCTGAGCACATCGTCAATGCTCAACGGCTCACGCATGAAGGCTTGCGGGTTGAGCGCTGCCCAGGCCCGCGCGGCAACCGCCACCTCGGCCAGATGGCGGCGGGTGGTGCCAAACTCATGCATGTGACGCGAGGCCGCCAGCGCGTACGCGGACAAGGGCTGCATCGGTTCGTAGGGTGTTTCAAACGGCTGCGGATCCAGCCATCGACGCGCTTTGGCAATTTCTGCGCGGCCAAACTGCGCCGTACGCTGCACGCTGCCGTAGCAAACCAGCACGGCGTTGCACTGCCCCGATTGCAATGCCTGCATGGCGGGCAGCAGGTGCGCGATGAAGCTGGAACCGCCCAGCATCGTGCCATTCACGTAGCGCGGGTTGATCCCCAAATATTCGGTGACGGGCAGAGTCCACATGGTTGATGTGACGCTGGCAGTGCACAGGCCGTCAATATCGCTCATCTTCAAGCCTGCATTGGCCACGGCTGCGTGGGCGGAGCGGGCCAGTAGTTCCATATCGGTAAAACCGTGGGCTTCACCAAATCCGAAAGTGCCCACGCCGACGATGGCCGCGCTGCCGCGAAGGGCTTTGAGTTCTGCGTTTACGGCGTTCATGGCACTCATGGCTTGCCCCCTTGCGATGCGGCTGGATCAACAGGGTCAAACACAACGAGTCCCACGCCCGCTGTCACCTGAACCCGCGCGCTCACCCGCAATCCAATACGTACAGCGTCTGTTGGGTGCGAGATGACGCGGCTCATCAGGCGCACGCCCTCGTCCAGGTCAATCAAACTCACGTTGTAGTCACCACCCGCATCCGCCTTGCGCCGCACGATGGTCACGGCGTAGACGGTGCCGTGTCCGCTGGGGCTCACCCAGTCCAGATCGACAGCCCCGCAATGCGGACAAATTTCGCGCGGGAAGTAAACGTGTTTGGCGCAACCCGAGCAGCGCTGAATACGGAACTCGCCCTGGTTCAGCAGGTCCTGAAATTGGGCCAAGATGCCAGTCGCGGCCATCACACCGGGTTCCATGAAAACACGTCAGCTGAGCGATCCAACGGATAGAAGCTGGCTTTGAGCGCAGGCAAGGCGTGACTGGCGATGCTTTCGGGAGTCCAGCCTTCGCTGCGTTGCACCGAGCGCAGTGGGCGCGGCTGGCTCATCAAGAAGATTTCGTTATTGCGCACCGCGAACACCTGGCCGTTCGCGTCAGCGCCTGCATCACTCGCAAGGCAAACGGCCAGCGGCGCAATCTTGGCGGGTGTCATCTGCTTGATCCGATCAACGCGCGCCTGTTGCTCGGGTGTGTCGGTCGGGATCGCGCCAATCATGCGGCTCCACGCGAATGGCGCGATGCAGTTGGAGCGCACGTTGAAGCGCTGCATGTCCAACGCTATGGATTTTGAGAGCGCCATGATGCCCAGCTTGGCCGCCGAATAATTGGCCTGGCCGAGGTTGCCGATGAGGCCAGAAGTGGATGTCATGTGGACGTAGCAGCCGCTGTTTTGCTCCTTGAAGTGCGACGCGGCAGCGCGGCTCACGTGGTAGGCGCCGTAGAGGTGGACTTTGATCACCGCATCCCACTCGTCATCCGCCATTTTGAAGAAGAAGCGGTCGCGCAAAATGCCAGCGTTGTTGACCACCACGTCGATGCGGCTGAAGGTGTCCAACGCGGTCTGTACGATTTTGCCAGCCGAGGCGGCCTCGCTCACGCTGTCGGTGTTGGCCACTGCCTCGCCACCCAGCGCCTTGATTTCGTTGACCACCGACTGTGCGGGAGCAGCGTCGTGCCCCTCGCCGCCGACCGACGCACCGATGTCGTTAACGACGACTTTCGCGCCCTCACGCGCGAAGGCGAGCGCGAAATCACGCCCAATGCCACCGCCTGCGCCGGTTATCACGACGACTTTTCCTTCAACCATCTTGCTGCTCATCAAGTCACCTTTTGCATTGTGATAATTGCGACTTACCGAGTGAGGTGACCCCAATTAATTTCGGGTCATCTCAAAGCCCGCGCGAGATCAACTCCTTCATGACTTCACTCGTGCCACCATAAATTCTGTTCACGCGTGAATCGACGTAGGCGCGGCAAATGGGGTATTCCATCATGTAGCCGTAGCCACCGTAGAGTTGCAGCAATTCGTCCAGCGCTTTGCCCAATTCTTCGGTGCAATACAGCTTGGCAATCGCGGCTTCTTCTAACGTGAGTTTGCGCTTCAGATGCTCGGCAAGGTATTGATCGACCATCATGCGCACAGCCGTGGCGCGTGCTTTGATCTCGGCGAGTTTGAAGCGCGTGTTCTGAAAATCAAACACCGGCTTGCCAAACACCATGCGCTCCTTGGTGTAGCGAATCGTCTCCGCCAGCATCGCCTCCAGTTTGGCGGCGGCACTGATGGCGATGATGAAGCGCTCTTGCGCCAGCTCACTCATCAAGTACTTGAAACCCAGCCCTTCCTCGCCCAGCAGGTTGCTCACCGGCACGCGCACGTTGTCAAAAA
>JANNFW010000715.1:0-2997 GCA_031380235.1 Rhodoferax sp.
CATCAACTTCACGGGTGATGACCCAGACTTCGCGGCTGCTGCGGCCAACGCGTTTGCCCAGGCCTACATCGATGTGAACGTCGACCTGCGCGTGACCCCAGCGCGCCAAAACGCCACATTTTTCGACGAACAGGCCAAGGCCGCGCGCGACAAGCTGGAGGCCGCGCAACTGGCTCTCACACGTTACCAGCAGAAGAATGGCATCACCGCAAACGATGAGCGGCTGGATTTCGAAATCGCCAAGCTCAACGAGACCTCCAGCCAGCTCACCGAGGTTCAGGGCCAAACCACGGATAGCCAAAGCAAACGCAAAAGTGGCAAGGCGGACACCGTCGCCGAGGTGATGCAGAGCAGCCTGATCAATGACTTGAAAGCCGATATCGCCCGCCTTGAAGCGAAGTTGACCGAAGGCAATGTCAACCTCGGTAAAAACCACCCGCAAACATTGCGCAGCGAAGCCGAGCTGGCCAGTCTGAAGAGCCAGCTTGAATCGGAGACCCGCAAGATCACCTCGTCCATTGAAACCACTTACCAAATCAGCAAGCAGCGTGAGCAGCAGCTTCAAGGCGCGGTGAGTGCGCAAAAAGTGCGCGTGCTGGCGCTGAATCGGCAACGCGATGAGCTCAATGTGCTGCGCGGTGATCTGGAATCCGCAGTGAAGGCATTTGAGTTGGTCAGCCAGCGCGCCTCGCAGACAACGATTGAAAGCCGTACCAACCAAACGAATATCTCCCTGCTGAATGCTGCCACGGCACCCCTAGACGCCTCCAAACCACGCGTGATGTTCAACACGCTGATATCGGTCTTCTTGGGACTTCTGCTGGGTACCGGCCTGGCGCTGGTGCTGGAGCTGGTCAACCGCCGTGTGCGCTCAGCGCGGGACTTGAGTGAGGCCCTCGAACTGCCAGTTCTGGGCACCATTGCAGCGGCACCCAGCGTGTTCTGGTTGACCACATCAGGGCGACGGGCATGAAGCGCGACGTCTCGGACAACGCCCGCTCTATCGGCGCGATTCTGGTCGCTAACGGTCACTTGCTCAGCGAGGATGCCAATCGCGTTGCCCTGCGGCAGTTGAAGAGCAAGCAGCAATTTGGCGCTGCTGCGGTGGCAATGAAGCTAATCAGCCAAGAAGACCTTGCCTTTGCGCTGGCGCAACAGTTTGAGTACCCCTACCTGTCCCAAGGCGATACCCGCTTGAGCACCGATCTAGTCGCTGCGTACAAGCCATTCAGCCATGCGGGAGAAACCTTGCGTGCGGTTCGAAGTCAACTCAGGCTGCGATGGCTCAACACAGCTCGCTCCCGCAAGGTGCTTGCCGTGGTCAGCCCTGCTTCGGGCGAAGGCCGCAGCTTCGTGGCGGCCAATCTCGCCATCGTGTTCGCGCAGCACGGCGAACGCACTTTGCTGATCGACGGCGACTTGCGCTCTGCGCAGCAGCAAGAATTGTTCAGGCTGCAAAAATCGGTGGGTCTGTCCGGAATTCTGGCGGGCCGCGCCGACTTGCGAGCTGCAATGACCGTTGAGGGCTTGCCAGGCCTGATCGTGCTCCCCAGCGGTCCCGTGCCCCCCAACCCGCAGGAACTTCTGGGCCGCGTGGCGTTTACAGCGCTTTTGCAAGCATCGATCCAGCAGTTTGACGTGATCATCATCGACACGCCCAGTGCAGATGAATTTGCCGATGCAGAAATCATCGCCGCAAACGCGGGCGCAGCACTGATGGTGGCGCGAAAGAACAAAACGGTACTGCCCAAAGCAGCCCAGTTGGCCAGACGCCTTCAAAACAACGGCGTGGATGTTATTGGCTCGGTGTTGAATGATGCTTGAAGCCCATCCTGCCCGGGATCGCGATGCGTACGCTGAACCGTACCCCGCCGTGTACCCTGCACTGTGGGTCACGGGCATTCTGGTCGCATCCGTTTGCTATCTTTCTGTGCTGAGTTTGGTCAATGCTCAGCTCTTTGCAGCCTCGCCCGTGGTGGTGGGCTTGGCGGAGGCGGCGATTTACACCGCTTGTATTTTTGTTCAGGCCAAGCGGTTTCCGCTCACAACAGTCGCGTTAAGTTTTTGCATTTTTGCCTGGCTGGCATTTACCTGGTTGATCCGCCAATCGCCCGATGTCAAAGGCGTGCGTGATTTGATCATTCCGATTCTTTTCTTCAGCCTGGGCCGCTATGTCGCCAACGTCGATTTTGCAGATCGCTGCCTCAAGCTGATCATTGCCATCCTGGTGACAGTCGGCCTGTTTGAAGTGTTTTTTACCGACATCTACGCCAACCTGTTCAACCCCTTTTTGTTTTACGTGCGCATCGGTGGTATTGACGAAAGTGCCGCCATGTACGGCGGGCAGTTGCTCACGTTGAACGGTTTTCGGCCCGAAGGAATCGGCCGCACGATTCTGCCGCAGGTGTTTGGGCCGCATCGGGCGTCTTCACTCTTGATGGAACCCGTTGCGCTGGGCAACTTCTCGGTCATCCTCATGGCATGGGCCTTGAGCAAGCCCGTGGAGGAGTTGCGCAAGGTACCCGTTTTCGTGTTCGGTGCCGCCATGCTCATCACCTTGAGCGATTCTCGCTTTGGCATGATGATGAGCGTTGCCTTGATCGCGTTTCGGATGATGCCTTTGTCCTTGATGCGCAGGCTCGCACCCTTACTTCCCTTTTTGATATTGGCCCTGCTGGTCGGCCTGACATGGGCTTTGCCCAGTGTGGGGGACAACCTGTTGGGCCGCATCACGATGAGCGGCATCGAATTACTGCACTTTGACAGTGCCTTGCTGATGGGGCTGGGCAGCCCGTTGCCTAATTATGGTGACATGGGTTACGCCTACTTGCTGTCGCGATTCGGCGCACCGATGTCGATCGCTTTGATCGTTGTGCTGTTCTTGATTCCGATGGCGGATGACCGAGGGGTACGGTTTCGCGCGTTGATCGTGTTGTACATTTTCTCCAACTTGGCGATCAGCGGCACTTCGGTTTTTGCACTCAAGACCGCCGCGAT
>JANNFW010000248.1:0-1961 GCA_031380235.1 Rhodoferax sp.
TGTGGGAGCTGAACGAAGCCTTCGCCGTGCAGGTCATTTATTGCCGCGACAAACTCGGCATCCCGGGTGATCGCCTGAACGTCAACGGTGGCGCAATTGCCGTGGGCCACCCTTACGGCGTGAGCGGCCAGCGGTTGACCGGCCACGCGCTGATCGAAGGCAAACGCCGGGGTGCCAAGCGCGTTGTTGTCACGATGTGCATTGGGGGCGGCATGGGGGCTGCGGGCGTTTTTGAGGTTCTGTAGCCCTCATGTGACCCTTGTTAGCTATAATATATATAGCTTATTATGCATATTATTCGAGAGCTAGAGGGTCATTTCATTCATAATTTAGCCTATTTTGGTGAATTCAGATTAAAAATTAACCTCTGAGTTAATTTTTAGTCGAATTTCTGAGATTCATAGATTCATGGCATTGCGCGACACCCTGAACTTCCTTCTGCACGATTGGCTGCAAGTCGCCTCGCTGAACCAGCGCCAGCGGTTCGCTGATCATTCGCGTGAAACCTTCGATGCGGTGTTGGAAACCTGTGAGCGCATCGCCCGCGAGAAATACGCGCCGTTCAACCGCGTGGTCGATACGCAAGAGCCTATATTCGACGGCGAAAAAGTCATTCTCCCGCAGGCCACGCATGACGCGCATCAGGCCTATGCCGCATCAGGCATGCTCAGCGCATCGCAAGACTACGACATCGGCGGCATGCAGTTGCCGTTCACCGTAGAGGCCGCGGCCAATGCGTTTTTTGCCTGTGCGTCGGTCAGCATTGGCTCGGGGCTGCTGTCGGTGGGCAACGCGAATTTACTGATGAAACACGGCACAGCGTTGCAAAAGCAAGTGTTCGCGCTCAAAGAGTTTTCGGGCGAATGGTCGGGCACGATGTGCCTCAGCGAGCCTCAGGCGGGCTCCAGTTTGTCTGACATTACAACCCGCGCCGTTCGGGATGGTGCAGATTCTGAGAGCGATGCGCTCGGCCCGCGTTTTCGTCTCAGAGGCAACAAGATGTGGATCTCGGCCGGCGAGCATGAGTTGACCGAGAACATCGTGCACCTCGTGCTGGCCAAAATCCCGGGTACTGACGGCAAGCTGGTCGCGGGCACCCGCGGCATTTCACTCTTCATCGTGCCCAAGAAATTGGTCAACGCTAAAGGTGAATTGACCGACGCGCGCAACGACGTGGCATTGGCTGGGCTGAACCACAAGCTGGGCTGGCGGGGTACCACCAACACGCTACTGAATTTTGGCGAAGGCAAGTATCCAGTTGATGGATCGCCTGGCGCAGTGGGTTACTTGGTCGGCAAGCCCGGCGAAGGCCTGCGCTGCATGTTCCACATGATGAATGAGGCGCGCATTGGTGTGGGCACCGCCGCCACCATGTTGGGCTTGGCGGGCTATTACGCATCGCTGGACTACGCCAAAACGCGCTTGCAAGGTCGCCCGGTCAAGGCGACCAGCGCTAGTGGCACGGCGGCGAAGGACGCAAGCCAGCCGCAAGTTCCTCTTATCGAGCATGCTGATGTGCGGCGTATGCTGCTGGCGCAAAAGTCGTATGGCGAAGGCGCGCTGGCACTGGAGCTGTACTGCGCACGCCTGGTGGATGAGCATCACACGGGTGAGCCGCAGGCCGCCGACGATGCGCGCCTGTTGCTCGAAGTCCTCACGCCGATTGCCAAAAGCTGGCCCAGCGAGTGGTGCCTTGAAGCCAACAGCCTGGCCATCCAGATCCACGGCGGCTACGGCTACACGCGCGACTTCCCCGTCGAGCAATATTGGCGCGACAACCGCCTGAACATGATTCACGAAGGTGCTCACGGCATTCAAGCCGCCGATTTGCTCGGTCGCAAAGTGCTGATGGAAAACGGGCGTGGTTTGGCGCTGCTGGCCCAGCGTGTTACCGCCACTATCGCCCGCGCGAAGCAGGTTACGGGCTTGGCTGAATTTGCGAATCAGCTTGAACATGCGTT
>JANNFW010000264.1:0-4361 GCA_031380235.1 Rhodoferax sp.
GTCTTTGATCTTCAGGCTGATGGTCGGGTCTTGCCCGTTGAGCTGCATCACCTGCGTCTCCACAATGCCTTCGCGCTCCACCGCGACCAGGGCAGTGGCAAACCGAAACGGCATGCGCACCTGAAACTTCGCGGTCTCGCCAGGCTGATAACTCTTTTTCTCGGGCAGCAGATCCATGCGGTCGTGGTCTTCGCCACCAAACCACAGTTCGCCTTGCTTGGTCACGTAGACCGAGCTGGCGGCCTGAATGCTGTTGCCATCCGCGTCTTTGGCGGTGACGACCAACTCGACCTCCCCGGGCTCAGTCAACGCGGTTTCGCACAGCAGCAGTCCGCGCGAATCGCTCTTGCCGTTGCACACACTGCCTAAATCCTTGACGGTGGTTTTGTTGTCGTAGGTGTAAAAGCCGCCCACCATGCGCTTGCGGCTGGTGGTGACGATGCGCGCCGTGGCTTTCACCTCCAGCGGCACGTTGGCCAGCATCTTGCCGCTCAAATCCAGCGCGAGCGCTTGAAACTTGATCTTCTGGCTGGAACCACCTGACATGCTGACCCACCCTTCAGTTTTCAAGCCTGCGACCACGGCCGCGGGCCACAAGGTGTTGGTGCTGCGGATCGTCTGCACCTCGCCATTCGGGTCGGCGTAGGTCGCCTCCAGCAGCAGCTCTTGGGGTTGGCGCGAGGCGGGCAGTTTGTCAAGGTTCAACTTGCCGACACCCGACTTGTCCAGGTTCAGCGGCAGCTTATCGGCGATGACTTTCGTGTCGAGAGTGGAAGTGGCTTCTTCTTCGCTGTCAGCTGAGGTACTTCGATTACCGCGCGGCGGCTGGAAACTGAATTCTTCAAAGTCGCTGAAGCTTAAAAACTTCTGCCGCACGAGCGCCGATACGCGCACTGGCAGGCTCACGGCGGGGCCACCGGCCACGTAATTGATCTGCACATCGACAGGCACGGCTTTCACGTTGACCAAGGGTTTCTTGTCAGAGGCTGTCACGCTGCCTTGAAACACGGGTAGCCGAAATTCCTCCACACGGAACTGGCCTGTCGACAGGACGTAGTTGTCATTCCTGCCGCGCAGTTCGCCACGCAATTCCACTTCGTAGACACCCAGTTTCGCAGCGGGAGGGACGGCGAACGTGCTTTGTGCGCTTTGCCCGCCCGTGGCCGTTTTGCGCCACACCAGCTCTTGCGTGTACTGTTGTCCGCTGCCCACGTGGGTGACCGCCAGCGTACCGGGCTGCGTGGCGCTCAAGCCAAAGCCCGCCGACGTTTCAGTGCGCAGAATGTGCTTCATCGACACGGTTTCACCCGCGCGCAGCAGGGTTCGGTCAAAGATGGTGTGCGCGCGCTGGTCGGGCTGTGGCTCGCGGCTGGTGGGCACGTTGAAGCGCCACGGCTCGATGCCTTTGGTCCAATTGCTCCAGGTGAAGGCCAGGTCTTCAACGACGTTACGATCCACGCCATTCTTTCCGTCGTCTTCGCCCGCGCTTGCGCGTTGCATGTCCGGTTGCATAGCGCGCGCGCTCACAAAATAGGCGCGACCTCCCTCGTAGTCCCGAGTTCTTCCGCCGTCGCAGATCGGTGCCTGTGGCGAGATGCCTGTGAACGTGGCGATGCCTTGCGCATTGGTGCTGGCCGTGGCGACCTCACGACCATCGCAAGTGGATACGCGTACTTTTGCGTTGGCGACGGGTTTGCCTTTGTCCAGTGTCGTCACCCAGGCCACCGCATTCTCCCGCCCGAGCTTGAAGTGCACGCCCAGGTTGGTGACCAGTGCGGAGGTGCGTACGAACATCGGCTGCGCCTTGCCGCCACTTTTTTCCAGCAGCGAGCTGCCCAACTTCAGCGACTCAATCTCTACGACGTGAAAGCCGGGCGATAGCGGAATGCCCACCACTTCAAACGGGCGCGGGTCATTGCTGGCGGGCTTAGGTAAATCCAGTGTCTTCACGCCCGTTTGCCCTCGCAGCAGCGATTGGGTGCGGCTTTGGCTATCGCGGTTGTCCAGGTGCTGAACTTTGGCGAACCAGGCAATGATGTCCGAATCGGTGGTGGCCTTCAGGTCACTGACCTTGCCCGCCTGCAAGCCTTGTACTTTCAGCGCCGCCTCCACATTGCGCAAGCTTACCGGCAGCAGGGCCACGCCGTCTTTTTCAGCAAAGCGCTCCACAATGCCAAAGGGTGATGCCGCAAACTTGGCCAACGGTGGCATGGGGCCCGTGGCGACTTTGAGCGGGAAGCTGTCCGCATTTTTTAACGTGCGGTTTGACGCGTCTTTGAAACCGCTGGGCAGCTCCACCGTGAACTGGGTTTGCTCGGGCATGAGGGCGCTGAAGCTCACGCTGTTGATCACGCTGTCGCCCTCGGAGGGCGGGTTTTCGCCTTTCTCAAACACCGGCTTGTAGCTGTCCTTGCCCGCATTCAGCCGAATGCCCTCGGCCAGCTTGCGTGAGACGGGCGCATTGAAATTCAAGCTCATCGCGCGAATCGGCAAACAGGCGGCCTGGGCGTTCTCTCGCTCGCAGTTGAAGGTGGCGTTGAAGGGCTCGCGCACCGTAAAGTCGAAGCGCTTCTCGACGGAGTTTGGAATACCTTGTGCCTGGGCGCTGGTTGCAGGCGTCGCAACGCCTTTGCCCCAGACCAATTGCACCTTGGAAGAAGGCGTGAAGCGGCGGTTGCACGCCAGGGTGACGATGCTTAAGGGTGACTTCTCGGCCATCGAAGCGATGCCTTGCGACTTAAGCAGGGCGACTCGGTCAGCGCCAGCGATCAGCCGCACCGGCACACGTTCCCCGAGGCCATCCACGTTGCACCAGACGTTGGCCTGAACACTGGCTAGCAGGGCCGGGCCATTCAATCGCAACGTGAAAAATTGCTCTTCATCAATCCGGTTGCCGGCGTAGGGCTGGATGTTTTGCACAAACGGCCCGCCCGTGTTGAACTTGTAGCTCAAGGGGCTGGTGAGATCGACTCCTTTGACCGACTTCAAGCCCGCGCGCACTTGCATCGTGCAGGTCACGCCCGGCGGCAGATCGCGCTCAAACTCAAACGCCCATTCGCGCTCGCTCACCCAGCGGCCATTGCCCTTGCTGGCCTGCGCATCGCTGCAACTGATGGTCAAAGGCGAAGCCGCCTTGGGGTCACCAAAATTGACAGCCGCTTCGCTGAATTTGGCGACCAGTTGCCGCACTTGGGCCACCTCGCCTTGAGGCGACAGGTTGGTGATTTGAAAGGCTTGTGTGCCGACGGCAATGACCGTCAACAGACTTGCCAGAATGGTACTTTTGATGCGCACACGAAACTTTCAAAGTCGGACGTGTGAGCGTAGCTGAATAAAGTTAACAATTCTCAATAAAATTAACCTGGGAGTTAATTCAATCGTTTTCAAGGCCAAAACACGTAAATTATGAACAAAATAGGCTTCTAGCTCTCGGATAATATGCACAAGAAGCTATTTTTATTATAGTAAACAACACCCTTTCACAGCATCTTCTGAATGACTGTCCCGGTGAACAGCACCGGCCCGGTTGGCCCACCCGCGCTGGGCACGCCGCCTTTGGGCTCCAGGCTGATGGCGAGCGTGGGCACAGCGCGGATGTCGCCATCATTGACAGTGAGTTGCAGCAGCTTGTCGCCACCCAAAACGCCCAGCGAACGGGGGCCGCCGCTGGGGGGCAAGGCCCACAGTTGCAATGATCGGTCGCCCGCCTCCTGGTAGCCGCCGACACGCTGCAAAACGAGCTTCTTGTTTTTAGGATCGAACGTGACCAGCATCGATGCGGCCGATTTGTCATCGGCCAACACGGCGACGTATTCGATTTGCGGTGTCGCCAATAGCTGCGCTTGCAGGCGGGTGATTTCGCCGCCCATTTGGCTCATTTGGCTGGATTGGCTGCCGATCTGGCTGCGCAGGTTCAGCCCAAACGTCACCGCCACGATGCTGGCCAGCGCGCCTGCTGTAGCCAGGCTGCGCCAGAGCGCCAGGCCGCTCCACCAGCGGCTCGGGGCGCCTTGATCGTTGCTGGCCGCCAGTTTGCGCGACTGCATGGTGGCAGCATCGAGTTCGCCGCGCACCAGGTTGTCAATCCGCGTCCATACGACGGGGCTGGGGGTGACTTGCACTTGCAGTTCATTCACGCTGGCCAGGCGGGTTTGCCAGACGAGCGCGGCGGTGCGCACGCCGGGATGCTCGCGCGCGAGGGACTCAAAACGTCGTCGCGCGCCGCCGCGCAGGGTGCCCAGCGCGTAATGGCTGGCCATGCGGTCCAGCAGATCGGGGTTGTTGATCAGGTTCATGGCGTTGTAGTTTTCGTTGTACTTTTAGATGTCACGCGAAGCGCGCCATGCAGTTACGCAGTTGAT
>JANNFW010000719.1:0-2790 GCA_031380235.1 Rhodoferax sp.
GCTTTGGAACACCATCGCCACGTCACGGTCCTTGGGCTCCAGCGCATTCACGCAGCGCTCGCCAATCCAGATTTCGCCTTCGCTGGGGTCTTCCAAACCCGCCACCATGCGCATCGTCGTCGTTTTGCCGCAGCCTGAAGGCCCCAGCAGAACGAGGAATTCACCATCAGCAATGTCGAGTGACATTTGCTTGACCGCTACCGCCGTGCCCCAGTGCTTGGCGATGTTCTTAAGTTGAACGCGCGCCATGCTAAACGGGGTGCACCTGTGGTTTTAGCACTTGCATCCAAATTGCCACGTCGTCCATCAGCACCCATTCGCGCACGATACGGCCGTGCTCAAAATCAGCATGCGAGATGCCCAGCACCTCAACGTGCTGCCCACTCGGCACGCCATAACGACCTGTTCCCGCGTGGACGGCGTGAGCGCGCCAGCGCATGGCAATAGACGTTGCGCGGCCCTCGCGTTGATTGGCCACAAGGTGCTCTACCTCAAACTGGGCATCAGGAAACGACGCCGTCACCGTTGACCAAAATCTCGCCAACGCATTGACTCCAACTTGGGTCTCGCCCCCCGGTGTGGCCGCGATCACGCCCTCATGAAAGCTTTGGCGGCTTACAGCAAGTTTTGAAGCATCACCGCTCGTCCACAAGTGCTGATACAGCGCGGCATAGGTTTGCGCCAGTTCGCTTTGATCGATGAACGACACATAGGGTGCTGGTGCCGCTGGCATGGCGGGCTTGGAAAAACCGCCACGCTCATTGAGCCAACGCTGCGCCACATCACGCTCATCCAAGCCAATCTGACGCGCAATCGCTGCCTGGTCGCGCACCAGCCACTCATGCACGATACGGTTGTTGACGCAGACGCAGTCGGCAATCGTGCGCACCAACACGCCCTTGCCGCTGGGCAGGCCGAATGCGCCGGCGCCCGCGTGTGTCATCGGGCTCAAGATTCGGTGCGACGACAAAAAGCCGCCGTCCTCGTCACCCGAGATGATGATGTCTTCAGCCAACAGCCGACGATCTGGAAACGCCGCCAGCGTGGCGCGTGTGCCGTCGATTACGGGTTGCACGCCAATCGACACACTCGAAGGTGTTTCTACGGCGCAATCGTCGCTGTAGTAGCGGTGGATATCGTCAATGCGCCGACCTTCCCAGATGCGATCCGTGATGACGCGGATGTAGTGATCCAGGTCCCGAAACTCGGCATCAAATCCTTTGATCGCAGACTCTTTCATCGGCTTCTTTCATTGGCGGGCTTTGCGCCACGAACCGATTCCCGGATCACCAGTTGCACCGGGACGATCACGTTCTCGCTTTGCGCGGGACGGTCGTCGCGCAGATAACGTTGCAGCAGGCCCACCGTGGCCTCAACCATCGGCCCCACTTGCTGCTCAACCGTGGTCAGTCGATAGCTGCCCCAATCGGCTTGCGGCACGTTGTCAAAGCCGACCACGGAAACATCTTGCGGCACACGCAGCTTGAGCTCAAAACGCAGTGTGTCCATGACGGCAAAGGCCATGTGATCACTGGCGACAAACACCGCGTCGGGTACGTTGTCTGGCAGGTTGTCCGGGCGTTCACGGCCTGCCTGGAAAAGCTCACGCGCGGCGCTCCGGGCTTGTTCAAAATCGTAGTTGCCGACGCTACGCGCCCAGATCCGCAGGCCGCGTTCTGCCAGTCCTTCACGAAAGCCGCGCTCACGCTCCAGGTTGGTAGACGACTCTTCGTTGCCCGCAATGAACGCGATGCGTTGATGGCCCGTATCGGCCAAATGCCTCGCCACGGCCCGCCCGCCTGCCACATTGTCTGAGCGCACCGAGCTCACCGCGCCAGCGCTGCCCGAGGCCATCACCCGGTTGAACAGCACCACCGGAATCGCCGCATCCGCACAGCGCTGCGCCAAGCCCGACGACAGCGTGGTGGCCGCCAGCACGATGCCGTCGACGTGGTATTGCAAGATTTGATTGACCAGCTCGTCGGAGTTGGGCGTGTCGTTCACGAACAGGAGTACGTGGTAGCCGTCGCGCTGCAACCGCTTTGCCAAATGATCCAGCGCCACCGGATACAGCAGATTCTCCATTTGCGACAGCACCAGTCCAATGATGCGCGAGCGTTTGGTGATCAGGCTGCGGGCATGCGCGTTCGGCCGATAGCCCAGCTTGCGGGCTGCATCCATCACCTTGGCCCGGGTGCCCTCAGACACGCTGGCCCCCGGCGTGAAACTGCGGCTCACCGCTGACTGAGACACCTCCGCCAGGCGTGCCACATCAATCGACGTCACCGGCGTTTTCGCGGTGCTGGTCATGCTGCCATCCAATTTTGCATAGGAATGCACTTTTGCAGAAAATATGGGGAATTGAATTGGGGTTAACCCCGCTGATTCTCCCTCACACTGTCCCTTAATATGTCAATAGCCATGGACTCGACACGGTCACCCTGCGTACTCTGCATAGGTATTCACAATTAATCAAATGGACGCGATGGCTCTCTCTTCACCGACTCCCCAAATCTTACCGCTCACTACAGCCAAAACTGCTGCGTGGCAGGCCATTCAACGCCTGCCAGGCCGTGGCTTTGAGGCGGCTTGCCGCGAGCTATTGACCCCCGATTCGCAGTGGGTAGTTTCACACCCGGTCAACGAACTCACCGGGCCGCAGAGGGTGGCCGATGGTGTATTTGCCCCCCTGCTGGCTGCCCTGCCAGACCTTGAGCGGCGCACCGACCTGTTTTTTGGCGGCTGGTGGGATGGAAAAATCTGCGGCGGCGAGGGCTTTTGGGTAACCTG
>JANNFW010000290.1:0-3681 GCA_031380235.1 Rhodoferax sp.
CTCGTAGGGGATGTTTTTCTCTTTGGCTTCCTGCTCGTTCAGGCCTACCCGCGCGACCTCGGGGTCGATGAATGTCGCCCACGGGATTACCGAGTAGTCGACTTTGAATTTTTTGAACGTGCCAAACAGCGGGTTCACCGCTGTGTACCAAGCCTGGTGCGAAGCGGTATGGGTGAACTGGAACGGCCCCGCCACGTCGCCTGCCGCATAGATATTGGGGTAAATCGTCTCCAAGTATTCGTTGGTGGTGATGGTGCGGTTGGTGGGGATACCCATCTCCTCCAGTCCATAACCCTTGAGGCGCGCGACGCGGCCCACGGCGCACAGAAGCGCATCAAACTCAATACGAATTTCTTTACCTGCATTTTCCACAATGATGGCTTTGATGCCATCCTTCAACTCGCACCGCAACGCCTTGTGCTCGGTCAGCACCTGCACGCCATCCGCCATCAATGACTGCTTGGCCAGCTCAGACACCTCGACGTCCTCGCGGATCATGATACGCGGGGCCATCTCTACCTGCGTGACCTGCGCGCCGAGGCGCTGAAAGCTCTGCGCCAGCTCACACCCAATCGGACCGCCACCCAGCACCACCATGCGCTTCGGAATCGCGTCGAGCTTCAAAAATTCATCCCACAACGTGTCGCTGGTGACGTAGCCCACATCATTGATGCCCGGCAGCGGCGGCACAAACGGCATGGCACCTGCGGCAATGACGATAGCGCGGGTGGTCAGCGTCTTTTTCGTGCCGTCGTTCAGGGCAATTTCGACCGTCCACGGATTGACGATTTTGGCGTAGCCCAATTGCACGTCCACACCCAAACCGGTGAAGCGCTCCACGCTGTCGTGCGGGGCGATCTCGGCGATCACATGGTGAATCCGCTCCATCACCGCTTTGAAGCTGAACTGCGCCGTCGTGTCCGTCAAGCCATATTTGGAGCCATGCTTCATCTGACTCGCCAGCTTGGCGCTTTTGATCAGCGCCTTGCTGGGTACGCAGCCAAAGTTCAGGCAGTCGCCGCCCATTTTGTGCGCTTCAACCAGGGTCACTTTAGCTTTCACCGCCGCGCCGATCAATGCCGTCACCAAGCCGCCGGCACCCGCGCCAATCACAATCAGGTTGCGGTCAAAGGTTTTGGGTTTGAGGTGATTCCACTTGGCGTACACCTTGCGGGCTTTGAACGTATCGATGATCTTCTTGGCGATCAGCGGAAACACGCCCAGCAGCACGAAAGAGCCGATCAAGCCCGGCGACAAAATACCCTTGAGCGAATCAATCTTGGCCAGTTGCGTGCCCGCGTTGACGAACACGAGGGTGCCCAGGAACATGCCCACCTGGCTCACCCAGTAGAACGTCCAGGTCTTCATCTTGGTCAAACCCATCAAGAGATTAATGACGAAGAACGGCACCAGCGGCACCAGACGCAACGTGAACAAGTAGAAGCCGCCTTCTTTTTCAACGCCCTTGTTGATCTCGGCCAGGCGCGCGCCAAACTTGCTCTGCACCGACTCGCCCAACAAAAACCTTGCCGCCAAAAACGACACCGTGGCACCGATGGATGACGCGAAAGACACCAGCACGGTGCCAATCACCAGCCCGAAAATCGCGCCTGCAGCCAGCGTCATGATCGCTGCGCCCGGTAACGACAGCGCCGTGACAGCGACATAAGCCGCAAAGAAACCCAGGATCACCAGGGCGGGCTTTTCGGCATACAGACTGGCAAAGCCGCTTTGCTGCGACTTGATGAAATCCAGGGAGAAGAACCGCCCTAGATTAAAAATGAAGAACACCGCGATGAGTGCAATCAGCAGGATGAGGATCAGGATTTTTTTGTTCTTCATGATTATTTTTCAGTGGCGGTGAAGGTAAACGCTTGCACGCAGTGAATGACTCGAACTCGACTCGAACTGTAGCCTTAATTGGTCAGCACAACCGCAGCTTTCTTACAGGCAACCGTCAAATGGAGATTCCATTTGCCGTTTTGACCCAGAATCTTCAATTCAAACACAATATTAACTCACAGGTTAATTTATAACAAAGAATACGCAAATTTGACCAAATTCATAACATTTTAGGCCTCTAGCTCTCGAATAATATGCATAAACAGCTATTTTATTTATAGCATTTTGATTCTATTGAAGCAACGTGGGTTCGTGCAAAATCAATGGCAATTAAATAGTCAACCAGAGATTGCTCCATGATCGAGACATCAACTCCATCGCTGGCACGCTGGCCAAGCGCCGGTAGCAGCCGAATTCCGTTCTGGGCGTACACCGATGATGCCGTTTACCAACGCGAACTGGAGCGCTTCTTCTACAGTGGCCACTGGTGCTACGTCGGCCTGGAGGCAGAAATCCCCAACGCGGGCGACTTCAAACGCACCAAGGTGGGCGAACGCTCGGTCATCATGATTCGCGACAAAGACGGCGCCATCAACGTGGTGGAGAACCGTTGCGCGCACCGAGGTGTAGCTTTTTGCCGCGAACGCAGTGGCAACAAAACCGAGCTGGTGTGCCCCTATCACCAGTGGAATTACAACCTCAAAGGCGATTTGCAGGGCGTGCCGTTTCGCCGGGGCTTGAAGCAGGAAGGTCGCACGATTGGCGGCATGCCAGCGGACTTCGACTTGAAAGAGCACGGCCTCACCAAGCTCAAAGTCGCTGCGCGCGGCGGCGCGGTATTTGCCAGCTTCGACCAAGACATTGCGTCGCTGGACGACTACCTCGGCCCCACCATTTGCCGTTACTTCGACCGTGTGTTTGATGGCCGCAAATTAACCCTGCTAGGCTATAACCGCCAGCGTATCCCCGGTAACTGGAAGCTGATGCAGGAGAACATCAAAGACCCGTACCACCCCGGCCTGCTGCACGCCTGGTTTGTCACGTTTGGCCTCTGGCGCTCCGACAACAAAGCACAATTGTTGATGGACGCGAAGCAGCGTCACGCCGCGATGATTTCTACGCGCGGTAACGCGGGCCAAGCGGGTGCTGCAACCAGCGGCGTGACGAGTTTCAAAGACACCATGAAGCTCAACGATGACCGCTTTCTGGATGTCGTGCATGAGCCGTGGTGGGGTGAACCGACGGCGGTGATGACGACGATTTTCCCCAGCCTGATCATTCAGCAGCAGGTGAATTCACTGTCCACCCGGCACATCCAACCGAATGGGCCGACCAGTTTTGACTTCGTCTGGACGCACTTTGGTTTTGCCGATGACACACCCGAAATGCAGCGCCGTCGCCTGCGCCAAGCCAACCTGTTTGGCCCGGCGGGATTTGTATCTGCCGATGACGGTGAGGTGATTGAGTTCAGCCAAGACAGCTTCACGTCCAACCGCCTCAGCGGCAAAAGCACCATCGCCGAGCTGGGCGGCAAAACCGCCGAAGACACGGATCACATGGTGACGGAGACTCTGATTCGCGGCATGTACGCTTACTGGCGCGAGGTCATGGACGTATGAACACGGCTGCGAACCCATCGTCCAAAGCAAAGCTAGCCGTGAAACTGCTCGCCGATGACTACATCAGCTTGCTGCTGTTCTACCAAGCCTACGCCGAAACGCTGGACAGTGGCCAGTGGGACGACTGGCCGACGTTCTTCACGCCCGAGTCTCGTGCCACTTTGTGGGCACCGTGCACTCGGGTGTGCAAATGGGTATCCACAAAGTGGCATATATATAT
>JANNFW010000292.1:0-23345 GCA_031380235.1 Rhodoferax sp.
ACTATGGTGAAGAACGGTTTGCTGGCCCCATTGCAAAGGCGATTGTTGCTCGCCGACAGGCACGGGGCCCAATTTCAACCACCACCGAGCTGGCCCAGCTCGTGGCTGACACGGTCAAAACCCGCGAGTCGGGCCAGAACCCTGCAACGCGCACATTTCAGGCTCTTCGGATTTTCATCAATGCCGAGCTTGAAGAGCTGCAACAGGCGTTAGAGGCAAGTTTGAAAGTGCTGCAAAAGGGTGGGCGTCTGGTCGTGATCAGTTTCCATTCGCTGGAAGATCGCATCGTCAAACAGTTCATTGCGAAGCACTCGCGGGATGAGTTTGACCGACGTGCGCCATTTGCGGCACCGAAAGTCATGAGCCTCAAAATGCTCGGACGCGTCAAGCCCAGTGCCGATGAAATCGCCAGCAACCCCCGCTCACGCAGCGCAGTGATGCGTGTGGCCGAGAAGATGGGTGCGTAATGGACGCCGCGACATGACGCGCTTGAACCTCGTGCTTCTGCTCGCAGTAGTCGCAAGTGCGCTCTATCTGGTCAATGTGCAGTATGAGTCACGCCTGCTTTTTACGGCGCTTGACAAACTGAATGCTGAAGCGCGCAGGCTTCAATCTGACAACGAGCGGCTTCAAGTCGAGAGGCAAGCGCAGGCAACGCCGCTGCGGGTCGAAAAACTGGCCAAGGATCAACTCCAGATGCGCACGTCAACACCGGCGATTTCGCACTATGTTACCTACAGCGCATTGGCTGGATCGACCCCTGTTACCGCGCCTCAAAGGAGCGCCCGATGAGCCGCAGCGTCGCGTACACCTCTAGCCCGCTGCTTGCGAGTCGCACGCCCGTGTGGCGAAGCAAATTCATCGTGGCAGCCATTGCGCTGTCATTTGTCGGCCTCGCAGGACGGGCTGCTTACATTCAAGTCATTTCAAATGACTTTTATCAGAAGCAAGGCGAGGTTCGGTTTGCGCGCACCCTGGAGCTGCCCGCAAACCGGGGCCGTGTGCTTGACAGAAATGGCTTGATCCTCGCGTCCAGCGTTCCGGCAATGAGCATTTGGGCGATTCCTGAAGATGTGGAACTCGACAAAAATCAAACCGCGCTACTGGCAAAGTTGTTGGAGATGACGGTTTCCGAGCTGAACAAAAAACTGCTCGCGGAGGACAAGACGTTTGTGTGGGTCAAGCGCCAGGTCGATGATGCTGTTGCAAAACAAATTGCAACGATGGGACTCAAAGGAATCTACCAACGCAAGGAATACAAGCGGCAGTATCCGGAAGGTGAGGCAGCAGCCCATGTGGTGGGTTTCACCAGTGTTGAGGACTCGGGGCAAGAAGGGGTTGAGCTGACTTTCGACAAAGACCTTGCAGGGCGTGCTGGTTCCAGGCGAGTGATCAAAGACCGCATGGGCCGGGTGGTGGAGTCGTTGGGTGAAACGGTTCCACCCGCTGATGGTCGCGATGTCCAGCTCAGCATCGACAGCAAGGTTCAGTTCTTTGCCTACCAAAAGCTGCGAGATGCCGTGCTGGCCAACAAGGCCGCAGCAGGCAGTGTGGTGGTCATCGATACGTTGACGGGCGAGGTGCTCGCGTTAGCCAACTATCCGAGCTACATCCCGGATAAACGGCGCAGTGTGAAGATTGACCAATTGCGAAACCGTGCTGTGACCGACACGTTTGAGCCCGGCTCCGTCATGAAGCCGTTCACCGTGGGACTGGGACTGGAAACCGGGCTCGTCAAACCCGAGACGCTGATTGATACGGGTAATGGAAAGATGTCCATCACCGGGTCTATCATCAGCGATACACGCCCCCACGGTATGTTGACCGTTGAGGGAGTGATTCAAAAATCAAGCAATATCGGTACTGCCAAAATTGCGATGCAGATGCCTGCACGCCAGATGTGGGAGCTCTATTCCAACGCGGGTTTTGGTCAGAAGCCACAAATCAATTTCCCTGGCGCGGTAGCAGGGCGATTGCGTCCCTACAAGACATGGCGGCCCATCGAGCAGGCCACCATGTCCTATGGCTATGGGCTGTCTGCGTCGCTATTCCAGATGGCGCGGTCGTACACGGTCTTCTCGCATGACGGCCAGATCATCCCGGTGACGATGCTCAAGAGTGCCGACCGTGCCGTGGGGACGCAAGTCCTGTCCGAGCGCACAGCGGGCGAGGTGAGAAAGATGCTGCAAATGGCGGCGGGGCCAGGCGGAACGGGGCAAAAGGCACAAACTATTGGCTACTCGGTCGGTGGCAAGTCTGGCACAGCCTATAAACAAATTGGCAAAGGGTACGGCAGCGCAGGCAACCGCAAATACCGGAGCTGGTTTGTCGGTATGGCCCCTATTGAAAATCCGCGCGTGGTAGTGGCTGTGATGATTGACGAGCCGACGGCAGGCCAGTATTACGGGGGCGTGGTTGCAGCCCCCGTGTTCAGCGAAGTGGTGCAGCAGACGCTGCGCATGATGGCCGTGCAGCCCGACATGGCCGTCAAGCCGCAAATCGTGGCAGCCGTGGAGGAGAGCTTTTGATGCTGGAGCTAACCTGCTCCAACGCAGCGGCCGCATGGCTCAAAAGCCGCGTGACCGGAACCCTGTGCACGGACAGCCGCAAGATCCGTGCTGGCGATGGGTTTCTGGCTTGGCCCGGTGCGGCCGTTGATGCGCGCCAGCACGTTGTCTCAGCTTTGAAAAGCGGAGCATCGGCGTGTCTGGTGGAGATGACAGGCTCAGAACCGTATCAGTTTGAAGATAACGCTGTTGCGGGTTTTCGCAACCTGAAGGCCGCGAGCGGGCCGATTGCAGCTGCTTACTTCGATAATCCTTCCGAGCAAGTCGATGTGATCGCTGTCACCGGAACCAACGGAAAGACTTCCACGGCCTGGTGGTTGGCACACGCGCTGAGCGGCCTGACGAAGGTTGACCCGATTGCCTGCGGTTTCGTGGGCACGCTGGGAATTGGCAGGGTGCGAAGCACTGGAGGCACTACCAGCCCAAGGCTCGAACCAACATCAAACGGGCTCACAACACCCGACCCCGTTTTACTACAACAAGGGCTGCGCGAATTTCAGCGAGCCGGACTGCGGGCCTGCGTGTTGGAGGCATCGTCCATTGGCATTGAAGAGCATCGGCTGGACGGCACGAAAATTCGCGTGGCCGTATTCACCAACTTCACGCAAGATCATCTGGACTACCACGGCAGCATGAGTGCCTACTGGGCGTCCAAAGCACGCCTGTTCCAGTGGCCGGGTCTTGATGCAGCTGTGGTCAATATCGACGACGAAAAGGGAGCTGAGCTGGTCGCTCAATTGACGGCGTCTGACTCGAACGCAATCGACGTTTGGACTGTCTCATGCGAGCGGCCAGCGCGCTTGCAGGCACAGGACATTGTTCACAAAGAACGCGGCGTGAGTTTCACAGTTGTCGAAGATAAAGTGCGCTGGTCTGTCAACACGCAACTGACCGGGCGCTTCAATGTCTCGAACCTTTTGGGTGTGATTGCCTCGATGCGGGCTTTGGGTGTGCCATTGCGTGCCTGCGCGGACGTGTGCGAGGCATTGCATCCTGTTCCAGGGCGCATGGAGGCTCAAGGAGGAAGCGGGTATGACCCGCTTGTGATTGTGGACTACGCCCACACGCCGGATGCCGTCAGTCAGACACTGAGTGCGCTACGTCAAGTTGCCCTTCAGCGCGGCGGCCATCTGTGGTGTGTATTGGGCTGTGGTGGCAATCGAGACGCTTCGAAGCGGCCACTGATGGGTTCTATCGCATCGCGACTGTCAGATCATTTGATCGTGACCAGTGACAACCCGCGCTCAGAGTCCCCTCAAGTCATCGCAGATCAAATACTTGCGGGCATCGTTGGTGCGAACAATGTTGACGTGCAACTGGATCGCGCTTTGGCAATCAGTGATGCGGTGAATCAGGCAGATCCAAGGGATGTCGTCCTGGTCGCGGGCAAAGGCCATGAGGACTACCAGGAGGTTCGCGGTATCAAGCGTCCGTTCTCCGATAACTTGCAGGTTAAGTTGGCTTTGCAGGCGAGAGTGCCCGTTGCAAGTGCCCAACAGGGAGCTCATGGATGACTTACATGATGACCTTGCAGCAGGCTTTGGACTGGACTCCTGGCGCAACGCTTTGGGGTGATGGCTCGATAGAGGTGACCCGCGTCCATACCGACACGCGCACTGTCGAGTCGGGTGATTTTTTTGTAGCGCTCCGTGGTGATCACTACGATGCAAACGAGTTTCTGGCAGAAGCAAAGGCCAAGGGCGCTGCGGCGGTCATCTCCGATTCGAGAGAAAAATTGGAGAAGGCGCAGGTTGCCGGACTGGTGGTACAAGACACTCGCAAGGCATTGGGCCTGATCGCACGTGGCTGGCGATCGCAATTCAAACTACCCCTTATCGCAGTGACGGGAAGCAATGGCAAGACCACGGTCACGCAGATGATCGCTTCGATACTACGCGTCTACCGACCCCAAACCATGCTGGCGACAGAAGGCAACTTCAACAATGATGTTGGCGTGCCGCTGACCTTGCTGCGTTTGAACGCAAGCCATCAGGTTGCGGTGGTGGAACTGGGCATGAACCATCCAGGCGAGATTGGCTGGCTTGCTGACCTATCCCAGCCCACTGTTGCGCTGGTGAACAATGCCCAGCGCGAGCACCTGGAGTTCATGTCAAGCGTCGAGGCGGTAGCGCGGGAAAATGGGTCGGTCATCGCTTCATTGCCGAGTGCGGGCGTTGCCGTTTTTCCGCATGACGACGAGTTTGCACCGCTGTGGCACAGCATTGCTGCAAATCGCCCGAAACTGACGTTTGCAGTGATCCCTCGTCACCATGACAGCGAGCGTTGGAAGAAGAGTGCCGACATCGTTTGTGAGCAGCCAGATTGGGCACAAGGAGCTTGGCAGATTCGAGTTGCGACGCCGACGGGAGAGTTGGCATTTTCACTTCGCAGCCCAGGTCTTCACAACGTCAAAAACGCGCTTGCGGCGGTGGCCTGCACGATGGCGGTAGGTGTCCCGCTGGCCGATATTGCACAAGGGCTTGAGAATTTTCAGCCCGTCAGAGGTCGCTCGCGCGCGCTTCGTGGCGTCAGTCATGGGTCTGAATTTGAGCTGGTGGACGACACCTACAACGCCAACCCAGATTCAGTGCGCGCGGCGATTGAAGTGCTGGCGGGTTTGCCTGGCCCGCGGTTGCTAGTTTTAGGGGATATGGGTGAAGTGGGTCTGAAAGGACCCCAATTTCACGCTGAGGCGGGAGCGTACGCGCGCACTGTCGGCATTGACGCGCTTTTCACGTTGGGTGAGCTTTCCAAAGTTGCCAGCGAGGCGTTTGAGACATTTGGGACATTTGGTCGGGGTGTCCATTGGCAGAGCATGGATGCTTTGAAGAAAGGCGTTCTGGACGCATTGCCTGGGTACCGGAGTGTCCTGGTCAAAGGCTCGCGTTTCATGGAGATGGAGAGAGTCGTCGAAGCCGTGATGGCAGCCGCGCATGGTTCTTCAGTTGCAGAGAAGCTTGTAGCGAGCACCAGCGCGCGAGTAACTGTGGAGGCTCCATGCTCCTGAGTCTGGCGCAGTGGCTGCAAACCTTGTCACCTGACTTTGGGTTTTTCCGGGTATTCCAGTACTTGACGTTTCGAGCTGTGATGGCGGCGCTCACCGCACTGGTGATGGGGTTGGTGGCGGGGCCATGGGTCATCCGTAAGTTGACCCGTTTGAAGATTGGGCAACCCATCCGTGGCTACGCCATGGAGTCGCATTTGGTCAAAAGCGGCACGCCCACCATGGGCGGCGTGCTGATCTTGCTGTGCATCGCGGTGTCAACCTTGCTGTGGTTTGACTGGTCTAACCGATTTGTCTGGATTGTGCTGCTGGTCACCTTGGGGTTTGGTGCAATTGGTTGGGTGGACGACTGGCGCAAAGTCGTGAACAAAGACCCAGAAGGCATGCGTTCACGTGAAAAGTACCTCTGGCAATCTGTGATCGGGTTGATTGCAGCACTGTATTTGGTGTTCAGCATTTCGGAGAATTCCAACTTGAAAGTCATGGAACTTTTTGTGAAATGGGTTCAATCTGGATTCGATTTAGACCTGCCACCGAAAGCGGGCCTGCTGGTGCCGTTCTTCAAGGAAATCAGCTATCCGCTGGGGGTACTGGGCTTTGTGGTCTTGACTTACCTGGTGATTGTTGGCTCCAGTAATGCCGTAAATTTGACGGATGGCCTGGATGGGCTGGCCATCATGCCGGTGGTGATGGTCGGGTCGGCGCTTGGCGTGTTCGCGTACGTGACGGGCAGTGCCGTGTTTTCAAAGTACTTGTTCTTGCCCCATATTCCTGGTACGGGTGAGGTTTTGATATTTTGTTCCGCGATGGCGGGTGCAGGACTTGCATTTTTGTGGTTCAACACGCACCCTGCCCAGGTTTTCATGGGGGATGTAGGCGCCTTGGCGTTGGGTGGTGCATTGGGCACGATTGCCGTCATCGTGCGGCAAGAAATCGTGCTCGCCATCATGGGTGGAATATTTGTGGTCGAGGCCCTTTCCGTCATGCTGCAGGTGGCCTGGTTCAAGTACACCCGCAAGCGTTACGGTGAAGGGCGGCGCATGCTGAAGATGGCGCCCTTGCATCACCACTTTGAGAAAACAGGTTGGAAGGAAACCCAAGTCGTTGTGCGGTTCTGGATCATCACCATGCTGTTGTGCCTGGTTGGCATGTCTACCTTGAAGTTGAGATAGGCCGTGATCGCATTGAAAGATCAAAACGTTCTCATCCTGGGCCTTGGCGTGTCGGGCTTGGCGATGGCGCGCTGGTGTGCTCGCTGCGGTGCCCGTGTTTCGGTGGCAGACACGAGGCCCACGCCGCCCCAACTTGAGGCTCTGCGTCTTGAGGTTCCGCATGCGACTTTCGTTTGCAGTGATCTAGATGCAAGCTTGGTGGA
The DNA here is from genome assembly GCA_031380235.1 of Rhodoferax sp. Taxonomy (GTDB): domain Bacteria; phylum Pseudomonadota; class Gammaproteobacteria; order Burkholderiales; family Burkholderiaceae_C; genus JANYCG01. The sequence goes on from JANNFW010000292.1 coordinate 6,947, forward strand.
GGGAAAAGGCTTCGATGCGGTGTTCAAGAGTCCTGGGCTCAGCCCCGTAACGGTCGCTGCCGTCGTTGAGACAGTTGAAAAAATCTCGGGACGCGTCAGCGGCGAGCTAGAACTCTTTTCCAACGCATTGGCAGACCTCAAAACGTTGCAGGCTTATGCGCCAGTGGTTCTGGCGATTACCGGAACCAATGGCAAGACCACAGTGACAGCGTTGACTGGCCAGTTGATTGCGCGGGCTAAGAAAACAGTTGCTGTAGCCGGCAATATCGGCCCCACGTTATTGGACACCCTGACTGCAAGGCTTGATTCCGGCAACCTGCCCGAGGTTTGGGTCATTGAGCTTTCTAGCTTTCAGCTCGACGGTACGCAAGGCTTCGAGCCAAGCGCTGCCACCGTGCTCAACATCACCCAAGATCACCTGGACTGGCATGGCTCAATGCCGGCCTATACCGCTGCGAAGGCGAACGTGTTTGGGAAGCACACCAAGATGCTGCTCAATCGCGATGATCCCGTCGTCTTGGCGATGTTGCCAGCCGTGTCGCAACACGGGCGCGTGAAAGATCGTGTTGTACGGGATTACGAAACTTTTGGTGGCGATATGCCCTCCCGGCCGGGCGACTTTGGTTTGGAAGAGGTCAACGGCATCGTGTGGCTGGTTCGCGCTTTGCAGGCTGACGGCACGCATCGCAAGCGAACAGAGGCGGCGGAAGATCTGTTTGTTCAGCGTTTGCTACCAATGGATGCCCTGCGTATCCGAGGTCGCCATAACGCGGTGAATGCGCTGGCTGCATTGTCATTGGCATCGGCGGCGGGATGCAGTCTGGCACCGTTGTTGTTCGGCCTGCGCGAGTACAAGGGCGAGCCCCACCGCGTCGAGTCGGTGGCCGTCGTCACCGACATCGAGTTTTTTGATGACAGCAAGGGTACCAATGTGGGCGCGACGGTCGCGGCCCTTACGGGTTTGGGGGCAGACCGGCGAGTCGTCGTTATTTTGGGTGGAGATGGAAAAGGGCAAGACTTCTCGCCCTTGGCGCTGCCCGTATCCCGCTTCGCCAGAGCCGTTGTGTTGATTGGGCGAGATGCGGGGCTTATTCGCGCCGCATTGGCTTCGACGGGTATTGCGTTGCTAGATGCCACTACGATGTATGAGGCTGCCACTTTTGCGTACGAGAACGCGCGACCAGGTGATGCGGTTCTGATGTCACCCGCCTGCGCCAGTTTTGACATGTTTGACAACTATCCGCACCGCGCTGCAGTGTTCCGTGAAGCGGTCGCTGAAATTGCGCAAACCGCTTCAGACGAAACGGCGGTATCGCCATGAGCCAACGCACTGTTCGCGCGTCGAGCATCGGTACCTCGCCCAGCCGCATCACGGATTTTGATCAGGTGCTGGCCTGGGTGACCGTTGCGTTACTGGTTTGGGGGCTGGTGATGGTGTATTCAGCCTCGATTGCTATCCCCGAGAACCCCAAGTTTTCGCGCTATTCGCACAATCATTTTTTAGTTCGTCATGCTGCATCTATAGCCGTGGCATTTGTTGCCGCCTTACTGGCCTTTCAGTTACCCGTAGCAATGTGGGAGAAGTCCGCACGATGGCTGTTTGTCATCTCACTGCTGCTGTTGATCTTGGTTCTGATTCCGCATATAGGCAAAGGCGTGAACGGGGCCCGGCGCTGGATCCCGTTGGGCATTACCGGCTTTCAGCCCTCAGAACTCGCCAAGTTTGCGGTGTTGCTGTATGCGGCTGACTACATGGTTCGCAAAATGGAAGTCAAAGAACGTTTTTTTCGCGCGGTGTTGCCGATGGGCGCCGCAGTGGCGGTGGTGGGCTTGCTGCTGCTGGCTGAGCCCGACATGGGGGCCTTCATGGTCATCGCGGTGATTGCGATGGGCATTCTGTTTCTGGGCGGCGTGAACGCCCGCATGTTCTTCCTGATTGCGGCCATCCTGGTGATCGCCTTCTCGCTGATGATTGCATTCAGCGAGTTCCGCCGCGAACGCATTTTTGCTTATCTGAACCCCTGGTCGGAGGAGCACGCGCTGGGCAGGGGCTACCAACTGACCCACTCATTGATCGCGATTGGACGTGGAGAAGTCTTTGGAGTCGGCTTGGGCGGCAGCATCGAAAAACTGCATTGGCTGCCAGAGGCGCACACCGACTTTTTGCTGGCAGTCATCGGTGAGGAGTTTGGTTTGGTCGGTGTCGTTATCGTGATTGCCCTGTTTTTCTGGCTCACGCGGCGGTTGATGCATATCGGCCGCCAGGCGATTGCTTTAGACCGCGTCTTTGCGGGGCTGGTTGCACAGGGCGTGGGCATCTGGATGGGCTTCCAAGCCTTCATCAATATGGGTGTGAACCTTGGCGCATTGCCAACCAAGGGCCTCACGTTACCTTTGATGAGTTTTGGTGGCTCGGCGATCCTCGTCAACCTGGTGGCGATTGCAGTAGTGCTCAGGATTGATTACGAGAACCGTCAATTGATGCATGGAGGCCGTTCATGAACACAGCACGGCAACGAATTGCTCTGATCACGGCTGGAGGCACCGGGGGCCACATCTTTCCAGGCCTGGCTTTGGCGACGGCGCTTCGTGATGCAGGCTGGAAGGTGCACTGGGCTGGGGGTCGTGGGATAAAGGGTCAGCCCAGCATGGAGAGCCAGTTAGTACCGCCGCAAGGCTTCGCGTTTGAAACCATCGACTTTTCCGGTGTGCGCGGCAAAGGTTTGATGACACTATTGGCTATGCCCCTGCGCTTACTGCGAGCCTGCTGGCAAAGTTTTGGTGTCGTTCGCAGAACGCGCCCGGATGTGGTTGCGGGGATGGGTGGCTACATTTCGCTACCGGTCGGCTTGATGAGTGCTTTGCTTCGAACGCCCCTGGTACTGCACGAGCAAAATTCAGTGGCTGGCATGGCCAACAAAGTGCTTGCGCGCTTCGCCACCAAGGTCTATGCAGCTTTCCCCGCAGCATTTGTCGACGCAAAATTAAAGGCTCATTGGGTCGGTAACCCGCTTCGCTCTGCCTTTGTAGACCTGCCCGATCCCGCGACCCGTTACGGCAAGCGGCAAGGGCCGCTTCGCTTGCTGGTGTTGGGGGGCAGCCTGGGTGCCAAGACGCTCAACGACATCGTACCGAAGGCCCTGGGATTGATGTCCCCTGAAGAGCGCCCCGTGGTTATTCACCAAAGTGGGCAGAAAAACATCGAGGAACTCAGAGCCAATTATGGTGCGGTAGCCGTGCAGGCCGAGCTTAAGCCGTTCATCGACGACATAGCCCAAGCACTTGCAGAGGCTGATGTGGTGATCTGCCGCGCTGGGGCCAGTACGGTCACTGAAGTTGCGGCTGTCGGTGTGGCGGCCGTGTTCGTGCCGCTTCCCTCGGCGGTGGATGACCATCAAACCACCAACGCAAAATTCCTGGTCGATCAAGGTGGCGGCTGGCTGGTGAGACAGCAGGATTTGACCCCCGAGAGGCTAGCCAGAATGTTGCAGAAAGCGGATCGTCCGACATTGATGAAAACCGCGATCGGCGCACGGGCCATGGCCAAGTTCGGTGCGACTGAACATCTGGTGGCGGCCTGCGAACGTCTCTGGGCGAAGCGAAATACAGCATGAAACACGCGGTCAAGCACATCCACTTCATCGGCCTCGGCGGCTCAGGCATGTCGGCTATCGCTGAGGTTTTGCACACGCTGGGTTATGTGATCTCGGGGTCAGACCTTCACGACAGCGCTACGCTGAGGCGCCTGGCAGATTTGGGCATCACGACCTTCGTGGGTCACAGCAGCGCAAACGTGGAGGGTGCAGATGCAGTGGTGACATCGACGGCGGTCAAGGACGACAACGTGGAGGTGCTTGCGGCACGAGAACGCAAGATCTCCATCGTTCCGCGCGCTTTAATGCTGGCAGAGCTGATGCGCCTGAAGAGCGGCATCGCCATTGCCGGAACGCACGGCAAAACGACTACCACCAGCCTGGTGGCCAGCGTCTTGATCCAGGCGGGCCTGGATCCCACCTTCGTGATCGGCGGTCGCCTCAACAGCGCGGGAGCCAATGCGAGGCTGGGGCAGGGCGACTACATCGTGGTTGAGGCAGACGAGTCGGACGCATCGTTCCTGCACCTGCTGCCTATCATGGCGGTGGTGACGAATATCGACGCTGACCACATGGAAACCTATGGTCATGACTTTGAGCGGCTCAAGCAGGCCTTTGTTGATTTTCTTCACCGCATGCCGTTTTATGGCATCGCCGTTTTGTGTACGGATGATGCGGCGGTGCGGGACATCTTGCCCAATGTGACGTGCCCTATTACCACCTATGGCTTTGATGAAGGCGCGCAGGTCAGAGCGGTGGATGTGCGTGCTGTAGGCGACAAAATGCACTTCAACGTGCAGCGGCGCAATGGCGTCACGCTGCCTGACCTGGCGGTCGTCCTCAATCTGCCGGGCCGACATAACGTGTTGAACGCGCTGTCAGCCATCGCCGTCGCGGTTGAGTTGAACGTGCCCGACGTTGCCTTGCTGCGCGCTTTGGCCGACTTCAAAGGGGTAGGGCGGCGATTCCAAAGCTATGGCGATTTGCCTGCGCAAGGCGGTGGCAGTTTTCGGCTGGTGGATGATTATGGCCATCATCCAGTCGAAATGGCGGCCACCATTTCAGCCGCACGCGGCGCGTTTCCGGGGCGGCGGCTGGTGCTGGCGTTTCAGCCGCATCGCTACACCCGCACCCGGGATTGTTTTGAGGACTTTGTCAAGGTCATCGGAGCCGCTGACGTCGTGCTTCTAACAGAAGTCTATGCCGCTGGTGAGGCGCACATCACCGCAGCCGACGGGCGTGCTTTGGCGCGAGCACTGCGCGTGGCGGGCAAGGTGGAGCCTGTTTTTGTGGACGACGTGGCCACTTTGCCGGATGTGATTTATGACACCGCCCGGGACGGTGACGTGGTGCTGTGCATGGGGGCGGGTTCTATCGGTGCCATACCGTCGAAGTTGGCGCTGAATCTGCAAGGTGCATCGTCATGAACGTACCTGCTTCAACCGTTGAAAACCTCGGTAAGGTCGCGGTGCTGATGGGTGGCAGCTCGGCCGAGCGCGAGATTTCCCTGATGTCTGGCAACGGCGTTTTGGAGGCCCTGCGTTCACGCGGTGTGGATGCACATACGTTTGACCCTGCCAATCGCCCGATGGACGATATCCAGCGTGAAGGGTTCTCGCGTTGCTTCATCGCGCTGCACGGTCGTTTTGGGGAAGATGGCACAGTGCAGGGTGCTTTGGAGCTGATGGGTGTTCCGTACACCGGGTCAGGGGTGATGGCCTCCAGCATCGCCATCGACAAAGTGATGACCAAGCGCATTTGGGCGGCGCTGGGGCTGCCCACCCCAAGACATGTTGTTCTCAGCGGTTCGCAGTCACGCGAGCGGCTTGTCGCTGTGCCGGATGAGCTAGGTTTACCGCTGATCGTCAAGCCACCGCGCGAAGGCTCGTCGATTGGTGTGACCAAAGTGATGGGTTATTCCCAGATGCAGGAGGCCGTAGAACTTTCGACCCGCTATGACGCGGATGTGCTGTGCGAAGAGTTCATCGACGGTGTTGAAGTGACGTGCCCCGTGCTGGGCACAGGTTCCAATGCGCGCGCTCTGCCGATCGTGCGAATCAACGCCCCTGAGGGAGCCTACGATTACCAAAACAAGTACTTTACGGATGAGGTGAAGTACCAATGCCCAAGCGGGTTACCGGCAGCGTTGGACCAGGAGATTTCGCGCATCGTGCTGGCGTCCTACCAAGGCCTGGGTTGCCGGGGTTGGGCGCGTGCCGACTTGATGATCCGCGCCAGCGACAGCAAACCCTTTCTGCTGGAGATGAACGCCTCGCCCGGCATGACGGGGCACTCGCTGGTTCCCATGTCGGCCAAAGCAGCAGGTATCAGCTACCCAGATCTTTGCATGCGGATATTGCGGCTTGCAGCGCTGGACAACGCGGGAAAAGGCCAGGCCCACAGTCAGAGGCAAAACGCATGAACCCAACATTTTCTGTGCCGCTGGATGTCAAGCTGATGAACGCAACAGCGGTGGCGCTGTACGCTGTGTTTGCCGTGGTGGTGCTGGGTATCGTAGCGGCTTGGGCCATGCAGTCCTCGATTTTTGCCATCAAGAAAATCACCGTGATGGGTGATGTCGCGCATACCAATGTCGTCACCTTGCGAGCCTACGTGACACCCCGGCTCAAGGGTGGTTTCGTCACGCTGGATCTTGCCGGTGCGCGGGAGATTTTTGAGTCAGTGCCGTGGGTGCGGCGGGCTGTGGTTAAGCGGGAGTTCCCCAACCGCCTCAAGGTGCAATTGCAAGAACACCAGGCTGTGGCGTACTGGGGTGCGGAGAGCGAATCGCGCCTGCTGAACGACCAGGGTGAAGTGTTTGAAGCCAATACGGGTGAGGTCGAGCAGGATGGGCTACCCCGGCTCAATGGCCCGCAAGGGCAGGGTGCGCAAGTGCTGCTGGCCTATCAAAGCCTGGAGCCGCTGTTTGCCGATATGGATATGACGCTGGATCAACTCGAGTTGACCGGGCGCGGCAGTTGGTTGGCCCGTCTGGATACCGGTGCCGTGCTTCAGTTAGGGCGCGGCACGCCGCCAGAAGTGCTGGCGCGCACCGAGCGGTTTGTCAACACGCTGGCACAGGTCACGTCCAAATACGGGCGCAAGCCCGAGGCAATAGAGTCTGCCGACCTGCGCCACGAAGGCGGCTACGCCCTGCGAATTCGAGGCGTAACGACGACAGAAGCGATTCAGAAGCTGAAGTGAGGAAGTAGAGCAACAAGATGGCGAAAGAACATGGCAAAAGAATATAAGGACTTGGTCGTTGGGCTGGACATTGGCACCGCCAAGGTGATGGTGGTGGTAGCCGAAGTGCTGGCCGGTGGCGAGCTCAAGCTGGCTGGGCTGGGCATTGCGCCGAGCAATGGTTTGAAGCGCGGCGTGGTGGTCAACATTGATGCCACAGTGCAGAGCATTCAGCAGGCACTGAAAGAGGCCGAGCTGATGGCCGACTGCAAAATTCAACGTGTCTACACCGGCATCACCGGCAGCCATATTCGTGGCATTAACTCCAGCGGCATGGTGGCGGTAAAAGACCGCGAAGTGACGCAGGCGGACATGGCGCGTGTGGTTGAAACGGCTAAAGCCATCAGCATTTCGACGGACCAGCGCCTGCTGCTGGTGGAGCCTCAAGAATTTGTGATTGACGGGCAGGATGTCAGAGACCCCATTGGCATGAGCGGCATCCGCCTGGAGGCCAAAGTACACATCGTGACGGGGGCGCAAAGCGCAGCAGAGAACATCATCAAGTGTGTGCGCCGCTGCGGGCTGGAGGTCGAGCACCTGATGCTCAACCCGCTGGCCAGCAGCCGGGCTGTGTTGACGCGAGACGAGCAGGAGTTGGGCGTGGCCCTGGTGGACATTGGCGCAGGGACGACCGATGTGGCGATCTTCACCAATGGGGCGATTCGCCACACGGCGGTGATCCCGATTGCAGGTGACCTGATCACCAGCGATATCGCCATGGCCCTGCGCACACCGACCAAGGACGCGGAAGACATCAAGGTGGAAAGCGGTTGTGCCAAGCAGTTGCTGGCCGACCCAGACACACAAGTCGAGGTGCCAGGCCTGGGCGACCGTGGCCCGCGCATGCTGGGGCGCCAGGCGCTGGCGGGCGTGATCGAGCCACGCATTGAAGAGATCTTTTCGCTGGTGCAGCAGGTCATTCGCGGCTCGGGCTACGAGGAAGTACTTTCCAGCGGCATTGTGCTGACGGGGGGCAGTTGCGTGATGCACGGTATGGTCGAGTTGGGCGAAGACATCTTTCTCAAACCGGTGCGCCGGGGCATCCCTCAGTACCACGGGGCCTTGTCAGACATGGTGGCGCAGGCACGCGCAGCGACAGTGATGGGTCTGCTCGAAGAGGCCCGCCTGGCACGCATGCGCGGCCAGAAGGTTGCGCAAAAGAATGGCTCGATGAAGACCGCATTTGGGCAAGTCAAAGACTGGTTTGTAGGGAACTTCTGAAAATGATCCCCCCACGCTTATCACTTCGTGTATTGCGCTGCCCCCCAAGGGGGCTGGCCCTGCTTGGGGCGGCCCTGCGCGACGGGCCGTTCATGATCAGCAAAATTTGGTTAGCGCGCGGAAGCCCCCATTGGCGATGGCGGTGTACTGATCCGCCTTCGTGAAACGCTATGGAAAAAATCAAGAGACAAAAACTTTAGGCAACTGCAAATTAGGAGCATCAATATGAGCATCGAAATGATTGAAGAAGAGGCGTTCAACCTGGGCACACAGATCAAGGTGATTGGCGTGGGCGGTGGTGGCGGCAACGCGGTGGAACACATGATCGAGCGCGGCGTGCAAGGCGTTGAGTTCATCAGCGCCAACACCGATGCACAGGCGCTGAGCCGCAGTGCGGCGCACAAGACGATCCAACTGGGCACGACCGGCCTGGGCGCGGGCAGCAAGCCTGACAAGGGCCGAGACGCGGCGGAAACAGCGGCAGAGCACATTCGTGCCTCGATAGATGGCGCGCACATGCTCTTCATCACGGCAGGCATGGGCGGCGGCACGGGCACAGGTGCAGCACCGGTGATTGCCCGCATCGCGCGCGAGATGGGCATCTTGACTGTGGGTGTCGTCACCAAACCGTTTGAGTTTGAGGGCGGTCGTCGCATGAGCAATGCCGACATTGGCCTGGCCGAGCTGGAGGCCAATGTGGACTCGCTGATCGTGGTGCTGAACGAAAAGCTGCTCGATGTGCTGGGCGATGACATCACACAGGACGAAGCCTTCAAGCACGCCAACGATGTGCTCAAAAACGCGGTGGGTGGCATTGCGGAAATCATCAACGTGCCGGCGCATATGAATGTGGACTTTGAAGACGTTCGCACCGTGATGGGCGAGCCTGGCAAAGCCATGATGGGCACCGCCACCAGTGGCGGGCCAGACCGCGCGCGCATCGCTGCGGAGCAGGCCGTTGCCTGCCCGCTGCTGGAAGGCGTTGACCTCTCGGGTGCGAAGGGCGTGCTGGTGCTGATCACCGCCAGCAAGGGCTCACTGAAACTCACCGAGTCACGTTTGGCGATGAACACCATTCGCGCTTATGCCTCCGCCGATGCCCATGTGATTTACGGCACGGCCTATGACGACAGCCTGGGCGATGACATTCGCGTGACAGTGGTCGCCACGGGCTTGAGCCGCCAAGGCGTTCGCCGCACAGCGCCACCGTTGCAAGTGCTGCGCACGGGAACGGACAATATTCCGTTCCATGTGCCCACGTTGAATTCGGTGGCGACCGGGCCAGCGCCTTTGTCACCCGCGCACTTGATGGGCGGCCAGCCGGACTACGCCGGCATGGGAACCCCGGCAGTGTGGCGCGGACGCACGTCGGCAGCGGCCAAGGTAGATGCGCTGTCCAGCGGTGGGATGGATGATTACGAAATCCCTGCGTTTTTAAGGAAACAGGCGGACTAGAGCGCTTCGAGCATCGGCTTTGTAAAATCAAGCTGTGATCAAACAAAGAACGCTCAAATCCCTCACCCGCGCGGTGGGGGTAGGCCTGCACAGCGGTCAGCGGGTGGAGCTGACGCTGCGGCCCGCGCCGCCTGATACCGGTATCGTGTTTCGCCGCATTGACTTGGCGGAGGTGGTGGACATCCCGATGTCCGCCACTGCGGTCACCGACACCCGGCTGGCCACCCGCGTCTCCAATGGCGGCGCGCGCGTGTCCACGGTGGAGCATCTGCTGTCGGCCTGTTCCGGCTTGGGGGTGGACAACCTGTATGTGGATATCACAGCCGAAGAGGTGCCGATTCTGGATGGCTCGGCCGCATCCTTCGTGTTTTTGCTGCAAACAGCGGGCATTGAGTTTCAAAACGCGCCGCGCCGCTTCATTCGCGTGACCGCGCCCGTTGAAGTGCGTGCCGGGTCAGGTGCCGATGAGCGCTGGGCGAAGCTGGAGCCACACCATGGCTACCGCTTGAGTTTTGAGATTGATTTTGACCACCCGGCAGTTGATTCGTCAGGCCAGCGGTTTGAGTTTGACATGAGCCGCGACTCGTATTCACGCGACATCGCGCGAGCTCGAACTTTCGGATTCACAAAGGATGTGGAGATGATGCGCGTCAACGGCCTGGGGCTGGGCGGCGGACTGGACAACGCCATCGTGATGGACGATTACAAAGTGCTCAACGCGGGCGGCTTGCGCTACGACGATGAATTCGTCAAACACAAGATACTCGACGCGATGGGCGACATGTACATGCTGGGCAAGCCACTGCTGGCGGCCTACAGCGCTTTTCGTTCCGGCCATGAGCTCAACAACAAACTGTTGCGCGAGCTGTTGAACCGCACCGACGCCTGGGAAATTGTTCAGTTTGAAGATGAGAAAACTGCACCCAGCGGCTTTGGTCAATTGGCGCGGGCCTGGTAGTGACGCAGGCCGTGCTGCAAGTCTGAACAAGAGAAATCCATGCTGCTGTTTCGCTGGCTCATTTTGCTGCTGCTGCTGGGCTCGGCGGTGTCGTTTGCGTTCTTTGCCGCCACCGGCGAAGAGCGCTACAAACGCTACGGCTTGCTCTCGCTGAAGTGGACCTTGATTGCAGCTTTCGGGTTTTTTGCCGTGCTGATTTTGGAGCGAATTGCTTAAAAATTAACCTCTGAGTTAATTTTATCTCTAAAACTCGCAAAAGGCAGTAAATTATTGATAAATTAGGCCTCTAGCTCTCGTATAAATTGCATAAGTAGCTATTAATTGAGTAGCATCTATCAACTTTAGCGAGTCACTGACGTTTGGGGGCGATCAAACCACCGTTCTGCGCAGGCAGTTCTTACCGGTCGACTTGCCTTGGTACATCGCCGCATCGGCGCGTTTGAGCAACTGGGCGCTGCTCTGCCCGTCATGCGGGGCCAGCGCGTAGCCTATGGTCATGCCGACAAGACAGTCTTGGCTTGACAACGAAAACGGCGCCGCAAAGGCTGCCAGCAGCTTCTCGCCAAGCTCCTGCGCTTGGCTGTCTGTGCTCAGGCCGTTCGACATCACCAAAAACTCATCACCGCCCAGGCGAGCCACCACGTCGCTGTTGCGCAGATTGTTCTTGAGGCGGCTGGCTACCGCCACCAACAGTTCATCGCCCACGTCGTGACCGAACTTGTCGTTAACTTGCTTGAAGCCGTCCAGATCCATCATGTACACCGCCAGGATATTGCTGGGCCCTGCAATCTCAAGCGCCGCCGAGATTGACGTTGTGAGGCTGCGCCGGTTGGCCAGTCCGGTCAACGGGTCGGTGAACGCCAGCGAGTGAAAGCTGTCTCGCTCGCGGGTGGCGCGCACCACCTCGGATTGCAGCGCCTTGGTGCGCAGGCCCAGCACGCGCATGAAAAGCAGCATGTCCAGCGTCGCACCAAACTGGAACGAATGCTGCGTCCAGAAATTGACCCCCACGTTGCCTTTGATCACTTCAATCAGTACTGCGGTTGACGCGAAGTAAACCGCCCAAGCCACCAGGAGGTAGTAACCCACGCTGTCGCCCCGACGCGCCCTTCTGATGGCACCTGGCAGACCCATCAGTGCCGGGGCGAGTCCCAGTGTGCCCACAATTGCAGTCACCTGATGGACGTCGATTAAATCGAGGCTGAAGCACAGCGCAAAGAAAATTGACAGGGCAGCGCCTGTCTTCATCAGAATGCTGAACCAGCGCTTGGTACCACTGTTCACCAGAGCCTGTTCTACAAACAGAAATGAGCCCGCCGCCGCGACAAAGGCCGACAGGCCGCCCATGTGCACCTCGATCCAGGGGTTGTCGGGCCAGACATACTGCCCACCCACGCCAAATTGCAGCAGCGAAAACAACAGACTGCCAGACACCAGCAAGGCATATTTCAGGAACAGAACTTCGCGCAGCGTTGCCCAATTGGCCAGGCTGTACAGCAGAAGGCACAATGCCAGCCCAGTCAGTAAACCTTGCAGCATCTGCTCGCGCAGTGCCAGCGCATGAAATGTGGTGGGTTTGCTGAACGTGATCGGCAAGATCATCGCGCCAATGTTCTCCAGCCGCAGGTAGATGTCGTAGCTTTGACCCGGTGTCAAAACAAGCGGCAGCGCGTGTGCCCGGGCATCGACGGGGCGTTGAGCCCGCGGGACAAGATTGCCCATCAACGCCTGTTTGACGACTTTGTCCTCGGACACCAAATAGGCATCAATGCGGTTGATGACGGCGTAGTTAATGTCCATCACCCACTGCCCACTGCTTTGCGTGGACACATTGAATGGAATATGCAGCCACACCGCGTCTTTGCGAAGGCCCAACGTACCGTACGCGGTTAGTGGTGGTTTGAACTCGGACTTCATTTGCAAAACCTGTTCAAGCTTGAGCAGCTTGCCAGGGTCAGACAGGACGGTGATGGCAGGCCAGGCTTGCACCTCGGGCGTTGAATCTTCCAGCGCCAGCGCCAGCGCCGGGCCTGCGGCCCAAGCGGTGGCCGAGAGCTGAAGCAGGGTCAACGTCACAAAAGCCACTGCGCCAACGCGGCGGCAGCAACGAAGCAGCGCATAAACCAGGGTATCAACCAGCGCCTGGGCGACTCTTGTTTTCACGGACCACTCATCTGTAATTTTGTCCTAACGTCATTTCTCCAGACTCTGCTCGTTCCAGGTTCCAGGCTGTGTCAAGCGATCCTCAACCCGGTTCATCCAGCCCGGCGCTTTACGGTCTTCACTCCATTGGCCCATGGCGCGGGTGACCTGATTCAGCAGGTGCTGGGGGAGCTTGAGCGGCCGGGTTTGATCCAGTAAAACCCGGCTCATCAAGTGATAGCCCACCACACGCGTGAAAAATCGCGAGATCGAAAACTCGGGCAACACCCACCGAACCACAGTGTCAATCGCCCTTGTCAACCCCATGCCCAGTACGAAAAACAGGTTGGTCATCCAAGAGGCATGCGCTGACACTCCAATCTCACGCGCGCAGATTGTGCCGCACAAGTAGCGCGTCATTAGGACGGGAAAACCCTTCAAGACCCGAAACGGAATCGCTTTTTCCATGGCGTTCATCAGCGCCGCCCCCAAAGCGGGGCGTGGGTCGGGCTGCCAGGGCCGGGCGCGCCCACGTGTCTGCATCTGCGCCAGCAGCACTTCAGCTTGCCCCATGGTGTCGACCAGCAGCTCTCTTCGGATTCCCAGAACGTGGCCCACCACATTCCAGCAATGCAGATACGCCTCCTCGTCGCTTGAACTCAAACCCAAACCAAGCTGGCGCATGCTACGAAGGAACACATAGCCAAACGTCAACAAGGTGTAGGCCAGCTCCTCCTGATTGCAGGGCAGCCCGTCCGCCCCCACGCGCCAGCCGTGCATCAGCAGCACATGGTGCATTCCGTGCTTTTGAGATTCATCTGCTCCCGCGAGGCGGTTCAAGGGCGGCAGTACGCCCGCTGACGCTACATGAAGCTGGTCGCCCAGTGCTGCCAGCGCATCGGCGGGCGCGCCGCGCAAAATCAGGTTGCGAATGGTGGCGTGAATCAGTCGCACCTTGAGTATTTGCGCGACCCCGCTGCCATCCGGCTGGCCCAGGCCACCCTTCATCATCACCGGGAAAATCATCGCCGCCGTGGAGCGAATGCGGTAGTCGGTGTGCTGCTCCAGTTGACCTGCCGCATGCAACACCGCCGACAAGTCCGGAATCACATAGCACTCCGGCAGGCTTGCGCAAAACAGCAGCGTGCATGACAGCGCGCCATAGTCCATGAACAGCGCCTCGGCTCGCTCAATTTTGGCGCGGTCAGCCCAGGGCGGCAAATTCTGTCCTTCGCGCAGGTACTGCTGCAAGGCGGCATTGATTTCGGGGGGCAGGGCTTTGTCCGCGCTGTGCCAGTCGACCAGGGTCGTGTTGTAGGCCCACTGCTCAAATTGGCGGTTGACCTGGGCGATCTTGACGAAGTGAGCTGCGGTGTTTTGTGGCGTAAGCTTTGGTTGCCAGTCACCCAAAATACGTTGCATCGTGTCGTCCGCCAGCGGGTCGGCCACATACTGTGTTTGCGCCAGCCGCGCATCTGACACCGGGCTGGGTACTTTTGATTCGGTATCCCGGGGGTTCCAACGCCACCAGCCCGCAAGGCCAATCAACAGCGGAATGCCCATGGCGAAAAACGCAATCGTCCGGGTTTCGACGGGATGTCCTTCGAGCATTTGGAACACCATGGATCCGCTGTAGATGCCAAAGGGCAACAGGGCTTGGCCTTTGGAGAAGCGCCCGTCAGGCTGTATAACGGCCTTGCGCACAGACAGGTGAAAGCAAAACACAATGACGAACGAAACCGTTATCCAGCCCACAAAGCCTTGCAGCGTTTCGCCAAACCACCAGCCATCGGTTTTGGCCATGATCCAGGCCTTCAGCACAAATACCATGTAAGGATCTGCACCCAGGTCGTAAGCGGTGACCAGCATGGCCGCGAGAAGTGACATGAACAGTGCGCACCGCCAACTTGGGGTGGTCACCCGTGGCGCGTGCCAAATGGCGAAATAGCTGATCACGTAAGCCGTGTAGCACAGCGCAAACCACATCAGCGGGATGATCATGGGGACATCGCCCAAGCGCCAGCCCAACACCTCGGTGTACGTGTAGCGGCCGAAAAACCAGCCACGGGATGAACCCATTTGCTCGGCAAACCAGCCCATGGTGACTGCGAGCAGGACGAACTTCAGCGCGGCTTTCGCACCGAAGAGGTGGGTTGCGTTTGTCCAACAGCACGCAAACATCAGCAGGGAACTGATGACCAGCGCGATCGTGGTCTCGTTGTGACTGCGCACCGCCATGGTCATCAAAAAGGCGCCCAGCAGGGCATAGCTGAGCTTGGGAATAGCGCTAATTAGGGTCTTCATCAATGGCTTCATGAAAGGCTAGATGTCGCACATTCTGCCCTTGATCGGTGACTCGAAGCCCTGGACAAGCTCAACGCATGCATCTCACCTCAACGCTGGCTGTGCCCGCCTGTGGGCCGGTAGCAACCTTGATAGAGGGCGAGGTGATGGCTTGCGTGCAACCCGCGAGCGTAACGGCCACCTCCGGCTGCAGAAACTCACTCACCCAGTAGAGCGACGGATCACGGCATGAAAAAACCCATGCCGCTTCGGCTGGCGCAGTCGGGGTGATCGACATTTCGACGTTGACACCCAGGCGGCCATCGCTAGACCACCACAGTGACGGTGGCTTTAGCTCCGTCAAGTCCGCTGCATTCCCGCCTGACGCTGCGCCCAACAGCCAGTTCCAGCGCGCCAGCTGTTGTCTGAGCCCGAACAGAAACCGGGTCTGCACGGCCTCATCCACCTTCAGCGTCGCTGGGTCACGCAACACCGCTGATGCCTGCGCGGAGTGCGCCTGGTCGAACAGCAAGCGCCCGGTCAGCCGGTGCGGCTGCCCGTCCTTGAAATCGACTGCTAACGCGCACTGCACGGTGCCGTGGGGATGCGCCTGCGCAGGCTGCGCAAGTACCAGAACAGCCACGCAAGCGGCCAGCGCGGTGTATTTGCGCTTTACCACGGTTGCTAAATGCTTACTCAGCGAATCGCCACTGGGTTGATGATGGCTTGCACGCCACCCGTCATGCGCGATGCACCCAGTACAAACATGAACTCCCAAGCCTTATCAGCCACAAGTGGCCCTGTGTTCATGTTCTCCAGAATGTAAATGCCATTGCGGGCCAACAGGATCTGATGAACTTCAAACACTCCCACGTCCTTTTCAAATGGAATTACCTCCAAGGCCCACTGATCAGCACCTACCGCAATCACTTCTTTAGAGGCCAAGTAAAGCGCGCCGTCTTTACCCAAGCCTGGCTCGCCAGCGAGGAAGCGCTTGTTGTCTTTGCCTTCAAGTGCCTGCCAGCCTGTGTGGAACAGCACGACATCGCCTTTCTTGATGGTGATGCCTTGTTTCTGCGCTTGCTCGTCGATTTCTTTGCGGTTAAAGGCAGTGCCTTCCTTGACCATCGGCGTGCCATAGTACGCCGTCATGTCCAGCACAATGCCGCGCGTGACAAAAGGCGGCAGCTTTTCAATACCAAGTTTTTTCAAGCCATTGGCTTGAACAAAATCAGAGTTCTTGTTGCAGTTGTAGTAAACGTTGTCGATGCCGATGTGGCCTAGCCCGTCAATCTGCGAACCGGTACCCACCCAGCCCATGTAGATGTCGTCGTTGTAGGTTGTTTTGGTACCGCCCAAGCTGACACCACCCGCCTGGCCGGGTTGCACGACGGTGAGTGACCAGGTGCGCGGTGCGTAAGCGGCTGTGCCTGCATTGGTCTCAAACCCCAGCGCGTACGTCTTACCGGTTTTCACCAGCTTGGCCGCATCCGCAGCGAGCTGT
>JANNFW010000314.1:0-2978 GCA_031380235.1 Rhodoferax sp.
GGCTTCACAACGTCTGCGAGCTGCTTTAGCCGTGCGTCCGGCAACTCCACGATGCCCACATTGGGCTCAATCGTGCAAAAAGGGTAGTTCTCAGCGGCAATGCCGGCCTTGGTCAAGGCGTTGAAGAGGGTGGATTTCCCCACGTTGGGCAAGCCCACGATGCCACATTTCAAACTCATGCAAACTCCAAAAAGCGAACCTGTGATTTTAGGGGATCAATCAAATTTGAAATTCCCCGCCACCGCCTGCCCCACGCGCAGCACTGCGTCAAAGCCCGTTGTGGTGATGGCGTTCATGCCGAAGGTGATGCTGCCGCCCACCCGCGCGTCTTGGCGATAGGTTTGCAGCATGTCACCCACTGTGGGGCTGCTGATGGCGGTGGCGGGGTCGATGTTGGGGATGGGGCACCGCGCGCAAGGCTTGACGAGGCTTAACACCACCGGCCCTTCGGTAGTGGCGATGGTGAGGTCGTTCAAGCGGTCTTCGTCGTGCGCGTCTACGCCTGCCAGCACGATGTTGGGCCGAAAGCGTTCGATGCCCACCGCCGCTTGGCCCGCAGCGACGAGTTTGGCGTTGAGCGCATCGAGCGAGGCTTGGCTCAACACCAGCATCGGAAAGCCATCCGCAAATTGGTTCATTGCCTCCACGCCTTTTGTCCACGTCAGATTCGCGAGGCGCTTGTGATCCGGGTCAAAGCGCACCATGCGGAATTTTGGCGCGTTGGCACCGGGCAGGCCCGCATCGGTCAACGACAAAAAGTCCGTGAACCATTGCGCGGCGACGCTTCCCATGTCGTAGGCGCTGACCGTGTCATTCCACACCGTCACCTGAGCGGGCGCTTCCACAGCATCGATGTTGACGTGCAAGGCCAGCATGCCCGGTGCGCGCAAAATCAGCTCGTTCATCTTGAGCTGCGGTTTGATCAAGGCCATACGCGGCAGCTCGCGCTGGGTGACAAAGTCGCCGTTGGCATCAACCACCATCCACGCGCGATCCAGGTCCAAGCCGAATTCGCACAGCGGCGATTCGGTCAACTCAATGCCCGCGCAGGACTTGACGGGGTAGATAAACAGGCGCTGGATGTGGGCGGTGACGTCGGAGGGCAGCAAGTGGGGCGCAGGCATGGGGTCAATCCTTCAAAGAGGGCTCGATTTTGCCCTGCCTTCTACAATCCCGGGCATGGCAAGTTTTTCTGATGCTCGGTTCGACGTTTGCATTCGTGGCGGCGGCATTGTCGGGCGCGCGCTGGCGCTGCTGCTGGCCAAAGAGCGGATTAAAGTCGCGCTGGTGGTGGCCGATGGTTCGGACGTGCCGGGCCGCAGCGAGGTCAGGGGTGACATTCGGGCCTTTGCACTGAATCAAAAATCCAAATCCCTGCTCGAGTCGCTGCGCTGCTGGCCCGAGCCGCAACATGCCACGCCGGTTCTCAAAATGCAGGTGCACGGAGATGATGGCGGCGAGGTCGTTTTTAACGCCGCTGATGCCAAAGCCGACGCGCTCGCCTGGATTGTCGACGTGGCGGTGCTGGAGGCCCAGCTAGCGCAGGCGACCAAGTTTCAACCGCAAATTGAGCAGTTCGTGACGGCCCAGCCGGCCAAGCTCACCGTCATTTGTGAAGGCAAAGCCAGCAGTTCGCGCGATGAGTTTGGGGTGGACTTTGATGTCACGCCCTACACCCAGCGCGCCGTGGCCGCACGCCTTCACTGCGAGTACCCGCACTACGAGACGGCGCGCCAGTGGTTTGCCCGCGACTCGATTCTGGGCGTGCTGCCGATGAGCCTGGTGCCGAGTTCTGACGCGCTGCAGCGGAACTCTGTGGCGATTGTGTGGTCTACCGAATCGGCCCATGCGGATGTGCTGATGGCTTTGGATGAGGATGCGTTTTGCCAGGCCGTGCAGGCCGCCTGCCATGCCAGCTTTGGCACGATGACGTTGGCCAGCCCGCGCGCCGTGTGGCCGCTGCAACTGGCGCAGACGCGCTCGTGGGTCGGCTTGAAGGACGGGGTCAGTTGGGCGCTGGCGGGCGATGCCGCACACTCGGTGCATCCGTTAAGCGGGCAAGGATTGAACTTGGGGCTGGCGGACGTGGCCGAGCTTGCGTCACTGCTGACCACGCGCGACTACTGGCGCAGCGTGGCCGATGAAAAACTGCTGCGCCGCTACGAGCGCTCGCGCAAGCTCGACGCGGCCCTGCTCAGTGGCGCGACCGACGGTTTGCAGCGCCTGTTTTCGCAAAGTGGTGATGTGCTGCAGCGTTTGCGTAACGCAGGGATGAACGGCTTTGAGCGCAGTGGGCCGCTGAAGAATTGGGTGACGCGCCAGGCAATGGGTGTTTAGGAGTGAGTTTTGGGGTTAGCTCAGTGGTGGTGATGACCAAAATTAACTTGAGAGTTAGTTTTTTGTCAAAGCTGCTCAAAATCACTCAAAATCTGAATGAAATAGTGCTCTAGCTCTCGTATATATTGCATGACAAGCTATTAATTGTATAGTGAATTGATGACCATGATGAAACTCAACAAAATTCTCGCGGGCTTGGCTTTGAGTGGCGCTGCACTGGCGGCCTGGGCGGACGAAGCGGAGATCCGCAAAAACCTCGCTGAGCGCTTGCCCCAACTCGGCAAGATTGACGAGGTCACCAAAAGCCCCATTCCCGGCCTGTTTGAGGTGCGCGCCAATGGCTCGGAGATTTTCTACACCGATCCGCAGGGCAACTTTTTGCTGCAAGGCGACTTGATCGACACGCAACTGAAGCGCAATTTGACCGAAGAACGCATCAACAAACTTACCGCGCTGGCCTTTGCCGACCTGCCGCTCAAAGATGCCTTCACCATCGTGCGCGGCAACGGCAAACGCAAAATTGCGGTGTTTGAAGACCCCAACTGCGGCTACTGCAAGCGCTTTGAGCGCGATTTGCAGCAGGTGGACAACGTCACTATCAGCATGTTTTTGTACCCGATTTTGAGTGCCGATTCTGCCGA
>JANNFW010000322.1:0-2662 GCA_031380235.1 Rhodoferax sp.
GCGGATGAATTTCCGAAGGGTTGGTCGTAGTAACCCGCGACATCCGAAATGCTGCGCACCAGGTCGTCAGGCGTGACGTAGTACTCATGATGCTCGGTATTGAAGCGTTTCGCCGCCAGACGGGCAAACTCCATTTCGTC
Organism: Rhodoferax sp.; assembly: GCA_031380235.1. Lineage (GTDB taxonomy): Bacteria > Pseudomonadota > Gammaproteobacteria > Burkholderiales > Burkholderiaceae_C > JANYCG01. The sequence continues at coordinate 141 of JANNFW010000322.1, forward strand.
GTACCCAGCCGCATCAAATCCGATGGAGTAGGTGGCAGCGGGTGTTTTGCCAGCTTCTCCGATCATCCCGGCCACGGTGGAGCTGTCCGTGCCGCCGCTCAAAAAGCAGGCCGCCTTGCCACCATCAAGTTCGTCGGCCACCGAGAGGCGAAGAAGCTGGCGAAATTCAGTCTTGAGACTTTCAAAATCAGCGTGGTTACTCTCAGCAAACTGGGGAATCCAATACGGGCTGACTGTTAACGCGCCATTTTCGAACAGCGCGCAATGGCCCGGTGGCAATCGATAAACCCCTTTGAAAATGGTGCGGGGCGAGGGGATGGCGTGAAAGAAAAGGTAATCAAAAATCGCCTGAGGATCGATGGGGGTGTCATCGTCGGCTAATTCGTCCGCACGGCTCGCAAACGCTATCTGCGAACCTCGAACGCGGTAGCACATTGTGTCCACCGCAAATCTATCGACTGCAAGAAAGACTCGCCCCGTCGCATCTCGTACGCCGACTGCAAAGTTGCCTGTGACGGCGTGTGCTGCTTTCGAACCCATTGTCTTGAACGCCTCGTCCCAGGCGGCCAGCAACCCATTTGAATTGACCAGATCATTGAGTTTTGAGTCTGGAAATTTGGGCCGACCCATGGCGATTGACCCGGTTGTTGAGGATTCAAATGCATTCATTTTTGACGATCGAAATAACGGTTCATGGGCGTTTCGGGACGATATGTTGAACCGCCCCTGGATGAATGGCAGAGGAGCCCAGCGCTGACGTGCGAGTTTTGTGAACGTATTCGCGCGTGGGCTTTAAATCCTGGCCGTTGGCCCGGCCCGGATCAATGGCTTTTTTCCGTACTTTTGAGGACGCCTTGAGGCGCAGATCCTCCACTGTTTCTGACTCAAACTCAGTAATTTGCACATTAAAGTTATTGATGAGTTCACCGAAGCCGCCTGCTTCGAGCGATGAGGAGCCGACCAACAGGTTGTTAATCCCTCTGACGACATCAGCCCCAGGCCTAACCCGTAAAAATTGTCCCCCCAGAAGCTTGCCATCGATCAATGTGTTGTTCACCAGATAAAGCTCATTGGCGGGCCACTTGTACCCCTCGGCCCCAAACGAGATCAGCGCTGAATTCTCTGTTTGCTGACTCTGACCAATGATATTGCCCACAACATAGGCGACCCCACCATTTGGAAATTCGAGCTCGTAACTGGCATGGCCCTCGGGTTCATCGGTCAATCGGTTGTACAGGATGCGATTTTGCGATGCACGGCTCTTGAGCAGGTGCCCGGTCGCGCCATGGTGAAGGTAGCTGCCTGTCACCGACAGGCTTGCAATCGAGCCTACATACAGATTGTGGTTGTGACCATCCGGCCGACCATTGTGTGCAAACTCGCTGTTCTCGATGACGAGTTCTGCTTTCGTATTGTTGCTGGTGAGAAGCCCCATTTCATTGTGCATGAACGAGCAGCTTTTCACGACCAACCGCCCCTCTTCAAAACGGATACCAGCCCCGTTGCGGGCGGGCACCCGAGCACCCTCAAAATCAAATCCTTCCACTGTGATCTGCCCGCCACGCACGACCCAGATCGCCTTGCCTTCTGCTGCAGCACCGTTCGCGAGCAGGCGCGCCCGCCCCCCGACGGCGCGCACCCGCAAATCGCGTTGCCCCCAAACTGCGACGTCACCGTGGTAGCTTCCCGCGTCTACTTCCACGGTGTCGCCATCCTTGGCCAGCCTTGCCGCTTCTGCGATGGTCTGTACGGCGCGTTGAGGCCCTACCTGGATGGTTTGCGCAGCAACGGCACCTATCGCTGCTGTGAGGGCAGCGAAGGCAACGATGACCACTCGTAACTGCGCCAATGCAAGTTGACTAGGCTTCATGGATAGAGCCTTTTTTCTTAAGTTTACCCATCCACGGCTTGAGTTTTCGCCCAGCGATTTCCTTGACCAACAACATCGCTCCTGCAATGGTTGAGGGGTTGTAGGCCACGATACCCCAGCGCTCCTGGCGGTCACTCATCCATGTCTTCTTGTACGGGTCGTCGCCCATCAGGTAGTCTACTTTGGTCACTTTGTCGACTTGAAATGAGTGCTGCATCAACATTGCCGTCAACAAGGTGCCTGGCGCGTAGGCCTTGTAGTTTTCACCGTAAGCGAGCTTGTAAATGTTGGACTTCCTGTTGGCAACAATCCAAATTTGCGCAGCAATCGGTTTGTCTTCAAGCCAGGCGACACCCAAGCGCAGCCATCCTTGCGCGGCACTCGTGCGTACCAAGCCTTGTACGAAGTTGGGATGGGGCTCTGTGTTTTTCCAGCTTGCGGCATACACCTGCTCGTAGGCCAGCAGTGCCCGCTCCACATCGGCAGCTTCGCTGATGATTTCCAGACGTCCACCGTCGGCCAGAAATTTTTTGGTCATTCGTTTGATCGTGCTTCGCAGCGTGCCGGTTCGGCTCATCAAGTAGGCTTCCCAATTCCCTTTCACATTGAGATACCAGTTGCCAAAACAGAAAAACTCAAAAGGCGAGAACCC
>JANNFW010000726.1:0-1921 GCA_031380235.1 Rhodoferax sp.
GTGGGGCCCATCACCATGTGGGTGAATTCGACCACCCGCAGGCCGGTGAGAGGGAGGAGTTGCGCTGAAGGCTTTGGCAGCGAGGAAACAGGTCGTGACATGCAACGATCTTAACGGCTCCCTACGGCTTTAGAGCCGCTCTGGTGCATGGACACCGGTAGACTGCGCTACCAAGCCTATGCAACATCTTGCTGCCACCGTATCGAACGCCCTAACGCAGCGCTTGGGCGCACTGCCCAACGCCGCGATAGCCCTTTGCGCAGCAACGCGGCCCACCACGCTCGCCCGTGGCCAGAGCCTATTGCGTGCGGGCGATTGCTGGTCGAACCTGTTGTGGATTGAACGGGGCGCGCTACGACTTTATTACCTTGATCGCGACGGGGCCGAATCCAATAAGAACTTTTTTCTGGACGATGCTCTCTTCTGGCCGATCACACCCAAGCTGCGCGACCAGCCGGTGGGCTTCTTTGTAGACGCGCTCGCAGACAGCAGAGTTTGGGCCGTACCCATCGCACCGCTGATGCAAGCCCTGGCCAATCACGCAGCGTGGGTAGACATGCAGCGCCATACGCTGTGCGCTCTGCTAGACGACAAGATGCACCGTGAACAGGCCTTCTTGCAAACCAGCGCCCGCCAGCGCTACGAGGCGCTGCTGCGTGATCACCCTGTTTGGGCTGACCGCATCGCGCTCAGGCACCTTGCATCGTACCTGGGCATTACCGACGTGTCGCTGTCTCGCCTGCGGGCAGATATGGGACTTACCAAAGGCTAAAGGGGACTTATCAAAGGATAAGGATACCGGCACGCGAGATGGCAAGAATGCAGGCATCTATTGAAACGGAGCTCATCATGTCACCTGTGCCCCGCATCTCGTTGAAAGCACAGCTCAGCCTGCACGCACTTGCCGCGCTGTGGATGGGCATGATGGCAGGTTTCTTCTGGGCCTATAGCGCCAATGTGAACCAGGCCTTGCTGCAGATGGATGGAGCCACTTATGCCATGGTTCAGTCGGCCCTGAACCGCAATGTGCGGCACTGGCTGTTCTTCATCTTCTTCTTCGGCCCGCCGCTGTGGTGTGCGCTGGCGTTACTGGCGGCTTGGCCCTCGCGCCGCCAGGGCTGGTGGTGGGCGTTGGCGCTGGCTGGCGTGGCTTACCTGCTGGGCATCGTATTCTTCACGCAGCAGGTTAATCTGCCGCTGAACAAAATCACCGAAGCGTGGAACCCGCAGGCACTGCCCGCCGACTGGGCGCAGGTGCGCGACCGCTGGAATACGGCCAATCTCTGGCGCACTCTGGTCAACGCTGCGGCGTTTATCGTTGCGGTGCTGACGCTGGCGTACCGGGCCGCAGCACCGCGCGAAGTCAATCGTTCTTGAACTCAATCGCCACTTCAACCCGCCGCACGGCCTCCAGCGGCTGGTAGACCCATTTTGTTACTGCGTTGAGCACGGCGCGGTTGAGCTTGCGGTTGGTGCTGGAGACCACGCTGACGTCGCCCGTGCTGCCATCGGCGTTGACGTTAAAACCGACCTGTACGACACCGGTGGGGCGCTCGCGTGCCAAGGGTCCGCTCAGCAGGGGTTCTTCCTGACGAACGGCGACCAGCGGTCTTTCGACCACGGCCACGGCGGGCTGTGGCGCACGTTGCGGCACTGGCGCGGGCGCAGCGGCGGGAGCAGTGATGGGCATGGCAACCGGTACAGCCACGGGATTGACCGCAGGAGTGGCCACCTGCGCAGGTATGACGGGTGACAGCGTCGGCGCCTGGGGTGGCACGTTGACGGGCGCGGCGACAGTCTCTGGAGCAGGCGCTGCGCGTGCTGTGACGGGTGCCTGAGGCGCTAACGGCGCTTGGGGTGCCTGCACCTCCGGCGCAGCGCTACCCGAGCGGCGCAGCGGGGGCGCGATGGCTGTGACGGG
>JANNFW010000373.1:0-2587 GCA_031380235.1 Rhodoferax sp.
CCCCCAATCCGCTCTACCCCCAGGCGAGCCCTACGAGCGCTTTATCTTTCAAACAGGCCAGTGCCCCACGCGCGATAACCTTCATGACTTCTTCAACGGCCTGTGCTGGCTGCATTTCCCGCAAACCAAGAAGCGGCTTAACCAGCTTCAGGCCGCGCAGATTGAAGCGGACGGCATTCGCGATGTACGTGGCGCGGTGCGCGATGCGTTGACGGTGTTTGACGAGAACGCGGCGTTTTTGCACGCGCCGGATGCGCTTTGGGATGCGCTGTTGGCGAAGGACTGGAACAGGCTGTTTGTTGACTTGCGACCGCTTTGGCGCGAGGCGCATCTAACGCTTTTCGGCCATGCCTTGCTTGAAAAGCTCGTTGCGCCACGAAAGGGCATCACCGCCCATGTGTATCGCGTCCATCCTAGTCGGGTTCATCCCGCATCCAACTGTTTGACCTATTTGGATGCGTGGGTGGCTGCTGACATCAGCGCGCAAAGGCTCGCAGCCAAGCCCTTCGCGCACTTGCCGGTGCTGGGCGTGCCCGGCTGGTGGGCGGCGAACGAAGACCCGGCGTTCTATTCGGATTCAACTGTATTCCGCGCGCCAAAGCCTCTGGAAAATCATGCCCAAATCCGTAAATCTCGTGTGCATTCAACTCGGGCGGCTTGATTTTTGCCCGATTGCCCCTAACATCTGCGCCTTGGGCTCCGTTGAGTGGGGCCGCACTCGAACTCAATCGAAAGAAACCATGAAACGCATTCTCCTGTTCATTTTGACCAACGTGATGGTCGTCGCCGTGCTGGGCATCGTTGCCAGCATTTTTGGCGTCAACCGCTACCTTACGCCCAATGGCCTGAACCTCACGTCGCTGTTGGGCTTTGCGCTGATCATGGGCTTTGGCGGCGCCATCATTTCGCTTCTTATCAGCAAGCCGATGGCCAAATGGACAGCGGGCGTGCGCATCATTAACGAGCCTGCCAATGCTGATGAAAAGTGGATTGTCGACACGGTGAAGAAGCTGGCCGACAAAGCCAATATCGGCATGCCCGATGTGGGCATTTTTGAAGGCGCGCCCAACGCATTTGCCACGGGCGCATTCAAGAATTCATCACTGGTCGCCGTGTCAACTGGCTTGCTGCAAGGCATGACGCACGACGAGATTGAGGCTGTCATCGGCCACGAAATTGCTCACGTGGCCAATGGCGACATGGTCACCATGACCTTGATTCAAGGCGTGATGAACACCTTCGTCGTGTTCTTGAGCCGTGTCATCGCGTATGCGATTGACAGCTTCTTGCGCAAGGGCGACTCGCAAAGCTCAGGCCCCGGCATTGGCTACATGGTCACGACCGTGATCTTGGACATCGTCCTGGGCTTTGCCGCGCACATGGTGGTGGCCTGGTTCTCACGCCACCGCGAGTTCCGCGCGGACGCGGGTGCCACTCAGTTGTTGGGCCGCAAGCAGCCGATGATCAATGCATTGGCCCGCCTGGGCGGCATGACTCCTGGCGAGTTGCCCAAGAGCGTTGCCGCGTTTGGCATTGCAGGTGGCATTGGCAAGCTGTTCTCGACGCACCCACCGATTGAGGAGCGCATCGCTGCGTTGCAAAACGCGCAGACTTGATCGCCACCAGTTGCTATTAATGTAGTAGCTGCTTGTGCACGTTATACGAGAGCTAGAGGCCGAATTTGTATTAAAATTCGGCCTCTAGCCGTTTTCTGGGCTAAAAATCAACCTGTGGGTTAATTTTTAAGCGCTTTTTGCAAGTTCACGAGATAACAACAATGCCAGCAACAATTTCAACCGATTACCTCATTGTTGGCAGTGGTGCCGTCGGCATGGCCTTTGTCGACACTTTGCTGGCGGAATCTACAGCGACGGTGGTGATTGTTGACCGCCATCACGCGCCCGGCGGGCACTGGTGCGATGCTTATCCGTTCGTGCGGCTGCATCAGCCGTCTGCCTACTACGGCGTGAACTCGCGCCAGCTTGGCAGCCAGGGCAAAGATGCCACGGGCATCAACGTTGGCATGTGCGAGCGCGCCAGCGGCGCCGAGCTGCTCAGTTATTACGAGCAGGTGATGCAGGGTTTCTTGGCCAGCGGGCGGGTGCAGTATTTTCCGATGTGTGATTACTTGGGTGAGACTGATGGCGTGCATCGCTTCAAATCACTCACCTCGGGCGTTGCGCGCGAGGTGAAGGCCAACAAGCGCTGGGTGGACACCACCTATCTGCAAACGGCGGTGCCGTCCACCAGCCCGCCCAAATACGCCGTCGCACCGGGGCTGAAATGCGTGGCGCTGAACGAGCTGCCGCGCATCAAGGTACCGCACAGCGGCTACGTGGTGGTCGGCTCGGGCAAAACCGGTATTGATGCCTGCCTGTGGCTGCTGGAGAACGATGTGTCGCCCGATGCCATCACCTGGATCATGCCGCGCGATGCCTGGTATCTGAACCGCGCCAACGTGCAGCCCGGGCAGGAGTTCTTCCTGCAATCATTCGGCAGCTTTGCCACCCAAATGGAAGCCGTTGCCGATGCGAGCTCCATCAGCGATTGGCTACAGCGCATGGAAGCTACCCACCAGTTTCTGCGG
>JANNFW010000407.1:0-6069 GCA_031380235.1 Rhodoferax sp.
GCAGGCACCACCAACGGCATTACTGCGCTGCAGATGGACATCAAAATTCAGGGCATCACCAAAGAGATCATGCAAGTGGCACTGGCTCAGGCCAAGGAAGCCCGCATGCACATTCTGGGCAAGATGCAGGAAGCGATGGGCGAAGCGAAGACTGAAATTTCCAACTTCGCGCCCAAGCTGTACACGATGAAGATCAACCCGGAGAAAATCCGTGACGTGATCGGCAAAGGCGGCGCGGTGATTCGCGCGCTGACTGAAGAAACCGGTTGCCAGATCAACATCAACGAAGACGGCACCATCACTATCGCGGCCACCGACAATGCCAAGGCAGAAGAAGCCAAGCGCCGCATCCAGCAGATCACGGCTGAAGTGGAAATCGGCAAAATCTACGAAGGCCCGATCACCAAGATTCTGGACTTCGGCGCTTTGGTGAATCTGCTGCCCGGCAAAGACGGTCTACTGCACATCAGCCAGATCGCGCACGAGCGCGTCGAGAAAGTCACCGACTATCTGTCTGAGGGCCAAATCGTCAAGGTCAAGGTCATGGAGACGGATGAAAAAGGCCGTATCAAGCTGTCGATGAAGGCCTTGCTGGATCGTCCGATGCAGCAAAACGGCAACTGATTCACAGGCTGACAAAGCGCCCATGAACGCGATTGAAACTACCTCTTTTGGCGCGCCGGACGTGCTGCGCGCCGCAGTGCGCCCGATACCTGTCGCGGGTGTGGGCGAGTTGCTCATCCGCGTGCATGCCAGTGGCGTGAATCGCCCGGACGTATTGCAGCGCACCGGCAACTATCCGGTGCCGCCAGGTGCATCTGATCTGCCCGGCCTGGAGGTGGCTGGTGTGATCGAATCGGGCGATGGCAGTGCGATGGCTGCAGCGGGGTTCAAGAAGGGCGACCGCGTTTGTGCGCTGGTCGCGGGTGGTGGTTACGCCGAGTTTTGCGTTGCGCCGGTGGTGCAGTGCTTGCCGTCACCTGCCAATTTGAGCGATATCGAAGCAGCCTCGTTGCCCGAGACATTCTTCACCGTGTGGAGCAATGTGTTTGAGCGTGCTGGTCTGCAAAAAGGCGAAACGCTTCTCATCCAAGGCGGCTCCAGCGGCATTGGCGTGACTGCTATTGCACTGGCCAAGGCTTTGGGATCGACCGTGATCGTGACGGCGGGCAGTGACGAAAAATGCCAAGCCTGCTTGAACCTGGGCGCGGATCACGCCATCAATTACAAGACGGCTGATTTTGTGGCCGAGGTCAAGCGAATCACGGCTGGGGCGGGTGTCAACGTTGTGCTGGACATGGTGGCGGGTTCTTACGTCGCGCGCGAGATTGAGTGTCTTGCCGAAGATGGCCGTTTGGTCATCATTGCAGTACAGGGCGGTATCAAGAGTGAAATCAACGCTGGTTTGGTGTTGCGCCGTCGCTTGACGATTTCAGGCTCGACGCTGCGTCCGCGTCCGATTGCTTTCAAAGCCGCGATTGCGCAGGCTTTGAAGGAAAAGGTCTGGCCGTTGCTTGCCACCGGCGCGGTCAAGCCCGTGATTCACAGCGTTTTTGATGCAGTGGGTGACGCAAGCAGCAGCGGTGCGGCGAAAGCGCACACGTTGATGGAATCCAACCAGCACGTCGGCAAGATCGTCCTGACGTGGAAGCATGCCTGAGGTGATGCTATGAAGAGAAAGCTCATAGTCGGCAACTGGAAGATGAATGGCACCTTGGTAGACAACCAGGTGCTGATTGATGCACTCCTTGCCGATTTGGGCGCGCCCCAAACTGATGTTGCAGTGTGTGTGCCGTCGGTTTATCTGGCGCAACTCCAGCCGTTGCTCAGAGGGCGTTCGATTGCGTTGGGTGCTCAGGACGTATCGCAGCATGCGGTGGGCGCATTCACCGGCGAAACCTCGGCGGCTATGCTGAGGGAGTTTGGCGTTCGCTACTGCTTGGTCGGCCATTCGGAGCGCCGTCAATACCATGGTGAAAGCAACTCACTTGTATCGCTGAAGGCCAAACAGGCGTTGGCGTGCGGCATCACTCCGATTGTTTGTGTCGGTGAAACACTGGCCGAGCGTGAAGCGGGTGAAACCGAAGCCGTCGTCAAACGTCAACTGGCCGCAGTCATCCATGACAACGGACACTGCATCAGCGAAATTGTGGTGGCTTACGAGCCGGTTTGGGCGATTGGCACAGGCAAGACAGCGACTGCCGCGCAGGCACAGGAAGTGCACGCGGTGTTGCGGGCTCAACTGACGGCGGCTACAGAGCATGCAGATCGCATTCACATTTTGTACGGTGGCAGCATGAAGGCAGGCAACGCTGCCGAGTTACTTGCACAGCCGGATATTGACGGCGGCCTGGTTGGCGGAGCATCCCTCAAAAGCGCCGATTTTTTGGCAATTGTCAGGGCGGCACCCTGAGGCGGGGTCAGTGCCGATTGAAAATCTAGGAGTAAAAATTGAACCTCGTTTTGAACATTATTTTGGCGGTGCAAATGCTTTCGGCACTGGTCATGATCGGCCTGATTCTGGTGCAGCATGGCAAAGGTGCTGATATGGGGGCTGCATTCGGCAGTGGTGGCTCGGGCAGCCTGTTTGGCGCCAGTGGGAGTGCCAACTTCCTGTCCCGCACGACCGCAGTATTAGCGACAGTGTTCTTTATAGCTACGCTGTCGCTGGCCTACTTCGGAAATCTGCGAACCACCGGTTCCACCAGTGTGCTGGAAGGCCCTGCGGCAGCCGTGCCCACTGGCGCACCATCGGCTGCTCCTGCTGCCTCTGGCGCTTCTGCCGCTGCCAGTGTGCCCGCAGTTGCCGCTGATATCCCAGCACCCGCCGCATCCGGCGCAGCTCAAATTCCGTCCAAGTAAATTCATCGGAAATTACCCCTGGAGATTGGATATCTTCCAAGAGAAAGAGCGAGGATTTCAGGGTAAACTCCAAGTGGTTCGGGGAAGCAAAAAAAGCCGCAAGGTACCTCACGCTTCCTACCGATAAACAGCAGCCGTCGTGGTGAAATTGGTAGACACGCTATCTTGAGGTGGTAGTGGCGAAAGCTGTGCGAGTTCGAGTCTCGCCGACGGCACCAAATAAGTTTCAAGATGAACATTGATCAATATCTGCCAGTTCTGTTGTTCATCTTGGTGGGCGTGGCAGTGGGCATTGCCCCTCAAGCCATCGGCTTTGTACTCGGCCCGAACAAGCCCGATGCGGCAAAAAACTCCCCATACGAGTGTGGCTTTGAAGCGTTTGAAGACGCACGCATGAAGTTTGACGTACGCTATTACCTTGTGGCTATTCTCTTTATTCTTTTCGATCTGGAGATAGCCTTTCTTTTCCCTTGGGCGGTGGCGCTCAAAGAGATCGGCCCTCTCGGGTTTTGGTCGGTGATGGTATTTCTCGCCATCCTGGTTGTGGGTTTCATCTACGAATGGAAGAAGGGTGCGCTCGATTGGGAGTAGCACTGGTTCAACACGTTTCTAGGCATCAGATTTATGGCAATTGAAGGAGTTTTCAAGGAAGGTTTCATGACCACCTCTTACGACTCGGTGATGAACTGGGCCAAGACGGGTTCGCTGTGGCCAATGTCCTTTGGCTTGGCTTGCTGCGCCGTCGAAATGATGCACGCGGCCGCCGCGCGTTACGACATCAGCCGATTTGGCGCCGAAGTCTTTCGCGCCAGCCCGCGCCAGTCCGACTTGATGATTGTGGCGGGCACGCTGTGCAACAAGATGGCACCAGCCCTTCGCAAGGTTTATGACCAGATGTCCGAGCCGCGCTGGGTGATCAGCATGGGTTCTTGCGCCAATGGTGGCGGCTATTACCACTACAGCTATTCGGTCGTTCGCGGGTGCGATCGCATCGTGCCAGTGGACGTTTACGTGCCGGGCTGCCCGCCCACGGCCGAGGCCCTGCTCTACGGCATCATCCAATTGCAGCAGAAGATTCGTCGCACGCAAACCATTGCACGGGTGTGAGTCGCGCGCCTGATCGAACACTTTTGCAAACGAAGCCTTGATGACCTCTTTCGCCATTGATCCTGAAGTTTTGAAGACTCATATCGCGCAGGCGTTGGGTGCAAGCGCGAAGCGCATCGGCGTGTCCAGAGGCGAGGTAACTGTTGTGGTTGACAGCGTTGACTATTTGAGTGCGGCGAAGACCTTGCGTGATGCACCTGGCTGTAGGTTTGAGACACTTGTGGATCTGTGTGGTGTCGATTACTCCGAGTACAAGGACATGGGGGAGGGCGAGGGAGGTCGTTTTGCTGAAGGCCGCTATTGCATCGTCTCGCACCTGCTGTCGGTTAGCTTGAACCAACGCGTTCGCCTGAAAGTTTTTGCACCAGACAATGATGTTCCTGTGGTGGCCTCGCTGACTGATATCTGGGCTTCAGTGAACTGGTTCGAGCGAGAGGCGTTTGATCTGTTTGGTATCGTGTTTGAAGGTCATAACGACCTTCGCCGTATCTTGACGGACTACGGCTTCATCGGTCACCCCTTCCGTAAAGACTTTCCAACCTCTGGTCATGTAGAGATGCGGTATGACCCTGAGCAAAAGCGTGTCATCTACCAACCCGTCACCATCGAGCCGCGCGAAATCACGCCGCGCATCGTGCGTGAAGACAACTACGGGGGGCTTAGATGATGCCCCCAAGATTGCCACTTCGTGTGCTGCGCTGCCCCCCAAGGGGGCGCTGCCTTGCTTGGGGCGGCCCTGCGCGGCGGCAAGTTCACAACGCACTGGTCTGATGTATGGCAGAGATTAAAAATTACACCCTGAATTTTGGGCCACAGCATCCTGCCGCCCATGGTGTCCTGCGTCTGGTGCTTGAGCTGGACGGCGAGGTGATCCAGCGCGCCGATCCGCACATTGGTCTGTTGCACCGCGCCACCGAGAAGCTGGCCGAGAGCAAGACTTTCATCCAGAATTTGCCCTACATGGATCGGCTCGACTATGTGTCGATGATGTGCAATGAGCACGCCTACTGCCTGGCAATTGAAAAGCTGATGGGCATCGAAGTGCCCGAGCGAGCGCAGTACATCCGCGTGATGTACTCCGAGATCACCCGCCTGTTGAATCACCTCTTATGGGTCAGCGCCCATGCGCTGGACTGCGGTGCGATGACGCTCCTGATGTACGCTTTCAGAGAGCGTGAAGACTTGTTTGACATGTACGAGGCCGCCAGTGGCGCACGCATGCACGCGGCCTATTTCCGGCCAGGCGGTGTGTACCGTGATCTGCCAGAGAGCATGCCGCAATACAAGGCCAACAAAGTCCGCAACTCTCGGGCGATTGAACAACTCAACAGCAACCGCAGTGGGTCACTGCTTGACTTCATTGACGACTTTTCGCAGCGTTTCCATGGTTACTTGGACGAATACCATACCTTGCTCACCGACAATCGAATCTGGAAGCAGCGCACGGTAGGCATCGGCGTGGTAACCCCTGAGCGTGCGATGAATTTGGGTTTTACAGGCGCCATGCTGCGCGGCTCAGGCGTGGCCTGGGATTTGCGCAAAAAGCAACCCTACGATGTCTATGACCGCATGGACTTCGATATTCCTGTTGGCAAAACCGGCGACTGCTACGACCGCTATCTGGTTCGCATGGAGGAGATGAAGCAGTCCAACCGCATCATCAAACAGTGCGTTGACTGGCTGCGTGTGAACCCTGGGCCAGTGATCACGGACAACCACAAAGTAGCGGGTCCAAATCGCGAATCTATGAAATCCAATATGGAAGAGTTGATCCACCACTTCAAGCTTTTCACGGAAGGATTTCATGTGCCCGAGGGCGAAGCCTATGCGGCGGTCGAGCACCCAAAGGGTGAGTTTGGCATTTACATCGTCAGCGATGGGGCCAATAAGCCGTACCGGCTGAAGATTCGTGCACCAGGATTTGCCCACTTAGCGGGTTTGAATGAAATGGCGAGTGGACACATGATTGCGGATGCTGTCGCCATCATCGGCACCATGGACATTGTGTTTGGGGAGATTGACCGATGATCTCGGATGCTGCGTTCAAGCGATTTGCGATTGAAGTCGCCAAGTACCCGGCTGATCAAAAGCAGTCGGCTG
>JANNFW010000455.1:0-4644 GCA_031380235.1 Rhodoferax sp.
GGCCCAGAAATTTGGGCTTTGTGGGCTGGTAACTGCCCCAGTCAACCACTGTCTTGTTGGCACGGGCGCGGGCCAGTGGCCACATCGGCGTCTGCTTCTTGTTGGCATGCTGCAGGCGAACCTTGTCGTAATCAGCATTCAGCTCGGCCACATACTTGCTCGCATGGTCCGAGAGCAGCGACTGCGCCACGCCCACGCTGCGCGAGGCATCGGGCACATAGACCACGGGGCCTTCGTAATGCGGCGCAATCTTCACGGCCGTGTGCACGCGGCTGGTGGTGGCCCCGCCAATCATCAGCGGAATTTTTCGGATGCGGAAATGATCATCTTTTTGCATCTCGCCTGCCACGTACTGCATCTCTTCCAGGCTGGGCGTGATCAGGCCCGAGAGGCCCACGATATCAGCACCCTCCACCTTGGCGCGCGCCAGAATCTCGTGGCAAGGCACCATCACGCCCATGTTGATGACCTCGAAGTTATTGCACTGCAACACCACGGTGACGATGTTTTTACCGATGTCGTGCACATCGCCCTTCACGGTCGCGATGATGATCTTGCCTTTGGTGCGCACATCGCGCCCCGCCGCTTCGTCCTGCCGCTTTTCTTCCTCGATATAGGGGATGAGGTGCGCGACGGCGGACTTCATCACCCGAGCACTCTTGACTACTTGCGGCAAAAACATCTTGCCCTGGCCGAACAAGTCGCCCACGATACTCATGCCCGCCATCAGCGGCCCTTCGATCACGTTGAGCGGCCTGCCGCCCGCCTTCAGCAGCGCTTGATACGCCTCCTCAGTGTCTTCAACAATAAAGTCCGTAATGCCGTGCACCATGGCGTGGCTTAAGCGCTGCTCCACCGCCACCGGATGCTCGGGTGTGCCGCGCCAGTCGTTCCTTTTGCTCTCGTCTTTGGCACCGCTTTTGGCACTGTCAGCAATCTCCACCAGGCGCTCACCCGCATCGGCACGGCGGTTCAAGACGACATCTTCCACGCGCTCGCGCAACACCGGCTCCAGGTCGTCATACACGCCCACCATGCCCGCGTTGACGATGCCCATGTCCATCCCCGCTTGAATCGCGTGGTACAAAAACACCGTGTGAATTGCCTCACGCACCGGGTCGTTGCCGCGAAAGCTGAAGCTCACATTGCTCACACCGCCCGACACTTTGGCACCCGGCAAATTGGCCTTGATCCAGCGCGTGGCTTCAATGAAATCGACCGCGTAATTGTTGTGCTCTTCAATGCCCGTAGCCACGGCAAAGATGTTCGGGTCAAAAATGATGTCTTCGGGCGGAAAGCCGACCTCGTCCACCAAGATGCGATAGGCGCGCTGGCAAATCTCGGTCTTGCGGGCATAGGTGTCAGCCTGACCCTTTTCGTCGAACGCCATCACCACGGCAGCCGCACCGTAGCGGCGCACCAGTTTCGCTTGCTGCTTGAACTGCTCGACACCTTCTTTCATCGATATCGAATTGACGATCCCCTTGCCCTGAATGCAGCGCAGGCCCGCCTCAATCACCTCCCACTTGGAGCTGTCCACCATGATCGGCACACGGGAGATGTCCGGCTCAGACGCGATCAGGTTCAAAAACCGCACCATGGCAGCCTTGCTGTCGAGCATGGCCTCATCCATGTTGATGTCGATCACCTGCGCGCCATTTTCAACCTGCTGGCGTGCCACCGACAAAGCCTGGTCAAACTCGCCGTTCAAGATCATCCGCGCGAACGCTTTGGAGCCGGTGACGTTGGTGCGCTCGCCGATGTTGACGAAGAGCGTCTTTTCGTTGATCTGGACGGGCTCCAGGCCCGACAGCATCATGGGGGAAACTTGGGCTTCAGACATGCATCTCACCTGTGAAAATTAAATCAGGTGAGCGTGGTTGACATTTAAATCTTTATCCAAGCCTGGCGAATGGGGAATCCGCTGCAACGCTCCTTGGACTTTGCGATTTTACCCGCTTAACTTACGGTGGCGACTGCTCCACCAGGGTTGCCAAAACGACTTTGAGTGGTTGCAGGTGTTCAACCACCACAGTCCAAACGACGCGATCATCCACTGTGGAATATCCATGAGCCAGAAGATTGCGAAATGAGACGGCTTGGCGAAATTGTGGGATGGCATCAGCAGTGATTGAATCAATTTTTGACATCTGATTCAGCGCCTCGCCGACGATTTCAAACTGGCGCTCCACAGCAGAGCGCAAAAGCACATCATCTTGGTAGTTTTCGAAGGACTTACCAGCAGTGAATGTCAGTATCAGATCACACGCCTGCAGCGCATCCCACAGAAATTTGGTAGCTTCAAGCTGCATAGACAGCGCGCTTTTCTTCAAATATCCGCTTTCGCAGATAAGGATTGGCAAGACTTTTGACGGTTAACAAATCTACTGATCGTCCAAACATAGCCTCCAAACCATCCTTGAGTTTGAAGTACGCTCGTCCGTATAGGATGACTGGCGCATCTTGCATCTCCACCAAAAAATCCAGGTCGCTGGTTTCCTCATCGAAATCATCGCGAACCACTGAGCCGAAGGCTTCAAGCTTGCGCACGCCTGCACTCTGGCACAAGGCAATAACCTGGGGCAGTTTTTCTGTGAGAATTTTGTTCATGAAGACACCTCATTGAAATTATCTCTTGCCAGACGGTCAACCTCGGTTCAAGTCGACCGTTTTGCCTTATTTTGAATCAAATTGCCCGGATAAACTGGTTACCGCTTCGCTCTCGCTGCGCAAATCAACTCTCCATTCGCCATGCCCTCGCCGATTCGAGTCTCCTACTGCACCGCTGCCGACGGCGTTCGGCTGGCCTATCGAACCGTCGGCGCGGGCCCCGCCATCATCAAGGCAGCCAACTGGCTGGGCAATGTGCAGGGCGATGCCCGCCTTCAAGCCACCCGGCACTGGGTTGACAAGTTATCTGCGGCAAACACCCTGACGTACTACGATGCACGCGGCTGCGGCTTGTCGGACCGGGATGTTGATGAGGTGTCTCTGGATGCCTGGGTGCGTGATCTCGAAGCTGTGGTGGATGCCAGCGGTGCACAACGGTTTGTGCTGCTGGGCATTTCGCAAGGTGCCGCGATTTCTGTGCGCTACGCCGCGAAGCACCCCGAGCGGGTCGCCGCACTGGTCTTGTACGGTGGCTTCGCCCGCGGCATTTTGAGGCAAGGGGTGAGCGCACAAGTCAAGGCCGCCTCCCGCGAAATGGTTCGTCTCGCGGAACTGGGCTGGGGCAACGACACCCGGGCGTTTCGGCAGCTTTTTTCCGCCCGGATGTTTTTGGACGCACCCGAACATGTAGTCGCTGAATTTGACGAGTGCCACCGCAACAGCGTCACGGGCGCGATGGCAGCGCGTTGCTTGCAGGCGTTTTACGACATCGACGTGTGCAGCGACGCGGGCCGCATCCAATGCCCTGTATTGGTCATGCATACCGAAGGTGATCGAACGATTCTGGCCAGTGAGGGGGAGTTTCTCGCGTCTCTCATTCCGCATGCGAAATGGCTGCCTGTGCCGGGCCGCAATCACTTGCCGCTGGATGCAAGCGCGGCTTGGCTGGCCATTAACCACGCGGTTGCCCAATTTCTTGAAACGGTGGATGTCACCCAAGGCCAGGCGGCAGCGCCCGAGCTGACGCCTCGCCAACGTGAGGTGTTGGGCTTGGTCGCAGCTGGATTGGCCGACAAAGAGATCGCCAAGCGTTTGACCTTAAGCCCCCGCACGGTGGAGATGCATGTGGCAGGTGCGCTTGAAGCACTGGCTTGCCGCAGTCGCGCCCACGCTGTCTCGCGCGCTCAAGCTTGGCGATTGTTGGGCTGACTACGGCACTAACCTGGCTCGGTTACCGTAGTTTTTGGGGTGCAGCGCGTGCGGTTACCGTAGAACCACGACTGCACTTGCAGCGAGGGCTTCACGACACTGGGAACTGGCCGCCGGTGTTGGTTTTGGCAGCCCCATCCACAAGGAGTCGTCCATGATTGATGCACCCGATGCCCCAACCGCCCTGTCCACCACCCCAGTGGACCTGCGCAACCCGTTGTTTGTCAGCGACCCGCACGAGGCTTACGAAGCCTTGCGCGCGCGGGGTGTTGTCCATCGGGACACGATGGGCCTTTGGCTTTTGGTCAACCACGCCGATTGCAAGGCGGTGATGCAGGACACAAAAATCAGCCGCGACCCGAGGCAGTGGAAGAACTATGCCGCGGTTCGCCCGTACCTGGCAGAGTCGGTGCTGGAGAAAACGGTTGAACGCTTCATGCTCTTCAACGATGCGCCCATGCACACCCACGTTCGCCGGCTGGTGAGCGCGGCGTTTACACCCGCTGCCATGCGGCTGATTGAACAGCAAGTTCGTGCAACTGCGGTGGCCATGGTGGCGGCGCTTCCGCATGACAGACCGTTTGACCTGTTGGCAGATTTCGCGCAAGTCTTCCCCATCCGCGTGATCGCGGACATGCTGGGCCTGGCACCTGAAGATCTGGCGCAGACGCGGGAATGGTCAGAGGCAATTTCATTGGTGGTAGAGCCCGCAGCAACCCGCAGTTTGAAAGAAAAAAGCAACCAGGCGGCGGTTGAAATGACGCGGTATCTGCGTGCCCAAGTCGCGCGACGGCGCAGACAGCGCGGCAATACCGTGCTGGACAT
>JANNFW010000471.1:0-5293 GCA_031380235.1 Rhodoferax sp.
GCATGCGGAACTCGTCAAAGCATCGGGCATGACACCGCAATAAAGCGGCGGGTGAGACCGACGCTGGACTAGCGCTGGCCAGGGCGTCTTGACGCTTGCAACTCAAGGGTTTAGCGGATCCTCAGTGACGCTGATTCGGGAACGTGAGCGTCACTGAAGACCCGCCAAACCCTTGAGTTGCAAGCGTCAAGAAGCCCTGGCCAGCGCTATTCCAGCGTCGGTCTCACTCGCCGCTTTATTGCGGTGTCATGCCCGATGCCTTTACGAGCTCCGCATGCAGCTTGATATCTCTTGCGATGAGTCGCTGGGCATCTTCCGGCGTGCTGGTGGATACTTCACCGAATTCGGCACATCAGCCGCCACTTGATATTGTTGTGGAGATAAAAAATGTCCTGTTCACCTCTCGCGCTGGCGTCCCTGATTGCAGTGGTGCTTGTCCTCGGGGGTCGATTGACCGCGGCAAGCGCACAGGATGCCACTGCGAAACCTGCCTTCGGCGTCGCAAGTCCGATGGACGCTCCTGGCGCACAGCGCAAACCCGCAGGCCCAGGTTTGCAGGACGTGACGATCATCGATGCCAAGGGTTTCAACCAGCCGATTCCGGTGGCCACTGTTCGCATCCCGAGCGAATGGGTCACGCGGGGTGGCATCGAATGGGATCGACAAACCCAATGTGTCAGCAACATGATGCGCTTTGGCTGGACCGCTTCGGCGCCTGACGGATCGCAAGGTTTTGAGGTACGCCCCGGCTATACGTGGCAAGTGCAGGGCACCGAGAGCCCCATGAATCCGTGTTCGCCGATGCCCGTCAATTCGGTGCGCGAATTCATGAACATGATCGTCAACCAGCGCTACGCAAACCGAGCCCGCGTCGTGGAATATCGCAATCGACCGGATCTGGTGCAGGGCATGCAGGCGAGCGCTGCCTCGGGGCAGGGAAGGGCGTGGCACGAGGCTGGGCAAATCATCATTGGCTATGCGGTGGATGGACGCGAGTTTCGTGAATCGATCATTGCGACGGTCGTGTTCACGGAAATGCAAGGCAACGTCATGGCGGGTGCGGGCATCATCTACGCCCAGTATGCGCTGGACGGGAAGCTGGATCTTGAAGCCGGTGAAGCCATGCGAAAGTCGATGCAGCCCAACAAGCAGTGGTTTGCGATGTGGGGCAATGTGACTCGCGACGCGGGTAACCGCATCGCGCAGGAGCAGTCGCAGGGCATCACGCGATGGCACAACGATCAAATGGCGGCGATCAACCTCAAGGGGGCCAATGACCGCTCGCAAATCCGCATGCAGACGCAGCGCGAGGTCGCGCAAATCTACTCGCAAACCTGGCAAAGCACCCAAGCGACAAACGATCGGATGCACCGGCGCAACTTGGAGGCTATTGGCGAGTACAGCACCTACAAAGACCCGGGCAGCAACATTCCTGTTCGCGGCACGATCCACAACAACCATGTCTGGAAGTTTGGTGACGGGCGTTATGTTTCCACTAACGATCCCAACTTCAAACCGAGCAACGGCGTTGAGTTGAAGCGGATTCCGTAAGTGTTTGAGCTCCGCGAGCCCGAAGGTCAACGCTGTATGGGAGCCTGGCTGCTACAAAATAAATAGCTTGTCATGCATATTATTCGAGAGCTAGAGCATGATTTTTATCGTATTTTGACGTCTTGAGTGATTTTGACAATAAAAATGAACCTACAGGTTCATTTTTATTCAAAATTGACCACAAATGTAGTAAGACTAAAAACCAACTAAACAGCAACCCACCAGCGCGCGCGGCACCTTGGTGCAGTTGCACGGATTTGCCGCCTGTGCGAAAGTAGCCACGTGACCGACCCAGCACTCCTTGCCAGCATCACTGCCTACTTCAGGCGCGTGGCCAATCCGCCTGAAACGCAAATTGCGCATTTTGTGGCGCAGGGAAAGCACAGATCGCTGGAGCCAGGCGCGTGTTTTTGCAGTTTGGGACAAAAAAGCCACGAAGTCGCCTTTATCAAGAGCGGCATCGTGCGTTACTTCGTCACGCTGCCAGATGGCGAAGAAGCCAGCAAGGATTTCAGCGTTGCGGGGAGTTTTACGCTGTCATTTGGCAGCGCGGCTGCAAGGCTTCCGGCGCAGGTGGCCATCGCGGCGGTGGTGCCTACCGAACTCGTTGTGTGGCCCTACGAATTGCTCTTGGACTTGTACGCGTCGGACATTGAATGGCAAAAGCTGGGTCGGCGTATTGCCGAGCTGCTGTACGTGCGCAAGGAGCAGCGCGAATTGTCATTCCTGCTGCTCGATGCGCCTGAGCGGTATCGACGGTTTCGCGCGCAGTTCGGGCTGCAGGCAGATCGCATTCCCCAGTACTACATCGCTTCCTATCTCGGTATCCGACCGCAGTCCCTGTCCCGCCTGAGAAAAAAGCTGGCCGAAAAAAAGTTGATCGATGAACCTGGGTGAATGACAACCGGCTTCTGGCCATTCAGACTGAACGCCACATCGTTTTTTTTTGAAAGGTTTTTATGAAGCTAAGATTCCTGTGGCTGTGGTTGTCAGCCCTCACCATTGCCTGCGCTGGTGCGGCGCTGGCTGCGTCTTTTTTGATTGCGCCGCTTGAGCCAGCGCCTGTGCGAGTTGGCGCCGCGCCGCCAGCGCAGACGATTGCACTGCGTCCGCGTCCAGGCAGTCAGCCGAGCAGCTTCAGCGTGACACGCATCGCGCACGCCTCCGTGTTGCTGGACTTTGGCAACGCCAAAGTCTTGACCGATCCATGGTTCAGCGAGAAGACCCATTTTCACCACGGCGAGCCATTGGGTATGTCGATGGAGCAACTGCCAAAATTGACCGCCATCGTGGCCAGCCACGCCCACTACGATCATTTCGACATCGAGACTTTGAAGCGCTACCCCGACAAGGCGGTGCCGTTCTTTGTCGGGCCGGATATGGTGGACGCGGCCCGTGCAGCTGGCTTCACCAATGTGCGCGAGCTGCGTCCTTGGGAGGCGGCTACTGTGGGGCCACTGACCATCACCGCCGCCCCGGCAGCCCATAAAGTGCCGGAGATCACCTTCGTGATTCAAGCCAACGGATCAACCGTCTATTTCGGAGGCGACTCAAAACTCATCCCCGAGCTGCGCGAACTCCCCACGCGATTTCCGTCGATCCAACTGGCTTTGCTGTCAGTCAACGGCCTGAGCGTATTGGGCGAGCAGGTTGTGATGAATGCCGAACAGGCGGCCGAACTGGCGAGCGTGATTGGCGCCGAGGTTGCGGTGCCGATGCATTACCGTTTCAAAGGCAGTTGGTTCACCGACAGCTTCATTCTGTCTTACGACGGAACGCCTGAGCGGTTTCTCGCGGCTGCCCGAAAAATGGCACCAAGCACTCAGGCGCGGGTGTTGGAGCCGGGCGAGGTTTTAACCCTTGCGCGATGAAGTGAAGGTCGCGTTGCAAGGATCATTGCATTTTGTCTGACAGTGTTTAGCGTTGATTACTGACGCGAAGTTCGCATCACTCTGTTCAAAATTGAATCCGACTTAGATGGCCGCAGCCTGCCGTTGCGGGCGGGAATCACTGGGTCATTTTTCCATTGTCATAACTGGAGTTTTTATGAAACGTGTGAGTAAAAAACCTGTCATCGTCAGCAGCCAGGTTCAAGGCGAAGGTGACTATGAATCAGCCCAACGCTATAGTGATTCTGTGCGCTCGTTTGTTGAGTCGGGCAAGGTGAATGAAGCTGTTGAAAAGGCCAAACCTGAGACTCCGCAAGTTCAGCAAGACCTTGAAAGCGCCGAGCGAATTGGCGTTGCGCACTCCAAAGGAGAAGACCCCGGCGTCAAACGCAAGAGCCGCGGCAAGCCCTGATAAGTTAAGAAAAAAACAACTAAACCGTGCCTAGAATGCGTTGATGACGCGCCGCATTCTGATCATCAACCCCAATACCTCCGCCAGCGTTTCAGCGCTGTTGCGAACCCATGCGCAAGCGGCAGCGGGCGCTGATGCGCATGTGGAAGTTGTCACCGCTAGATTTGGTGCGCCGTACATATCGTGCGAGGCGAGCTATGCCGTAGCGGGCCACGCGGCGCTGGACGCCTGGGCCAATGCGCTGGCGCGGGACGCAGCGTCGCCCGACAGGCCGTTTGACGCAGTGTTGATCGGCTGCTTTGGTGACCCCGGTTTGTACGCATTGCGCGAAGCCAGCGCGGCACCCGTGTCGGGCCTGGCTGAGGCGGCGCTGGCTGAGGCTGCACGGCGTGTGGGCTCGGGGCGGTTTGCGATCGTCACGGGTGGGCAGCGGTGGAAGCCCATCTTGGAGCGACTGGCCGATAGCCTGGGGCATCGCGCGGCACTGGGCGGTATCGCGACCGTTGCCCCGACCGGGGCGCAACTGGCGCAAGACCCAGTCGCCGCCCGGGCCTTGCTCGCACAGGCCTGTGCGCAGGCGGTCAGGGACTTCAACGTTCAAGCGGTCATCCTGGGAGGCGCAGGCCTGGCTGGAATGGCGGCACAAGTGCAAGCTCTGGTGAGCGTGCCTGTGATAGACAGCGTATTGGCGGGCGTTCGCCACGTCTTGATGCTCGCGGCGCAACCGCCAACGACCAGCTCGGATCGATTGGTCGAGATTCGCCCATGGCTGGGTCAGCGTTGAACCCAGGCAGATTGATATAAACCGAAACATTCCGCTATCTGGCGGACATGATTTTTGGGATGCGACGCGGCACCATCAAGGCCTGTTCAACAACTCCTTAAGAGGAAATCATGAAAACCTGGATCAAGAGAACTTTAGTGGCGATGGGTGCGGTGCTGATGGTGGGCGGCTTGAGCGCCTGTGCGGGCGGTCGCCATGGTGGGCATATAGGCGAGGGTAGGGGCGAGGGCGACAGCGCCGCGCGCCAGGCCAAGATGGTGGACTACGCGGGCAAGAAGCTCGATCTGAACGATGCGCAAAAGCAGCGCCTCAATGTGCTGGGCGACAAGTTGCGTGAGCAGCGCGCGTCACTGATGGGCGCCAGCAAAGACCCTCGCGCTGACATTCAGGCGCTGGTGGCAGGCGACAAGATGGATCGCGCCAAAGCCCAAGCGCTGGTTGACGACAAGACCAGTGCCATCAAAACCAAAAGCCCCGAGCTGATTGCTGCTGCGGCTGATTTTTACGACAGCCTGAACCCTGCGCAGCAACAGCAAGTGCGTGACTTGATGAACCGCAAGCGCGGCTGGAGGGGTTAATCATCCCAAGGCAGGACAGGGCAAGCTAGCTTGACCGGCGTGCCAGGCGGCCCGTTCTGACCTGCGGTGACAATCGACC
>JANNFW010000500.1:0-5514 GCA_031380235.1 Rhodoferax sp.
CCAGCGCGGCCCAGCTCCCTGACAACGCCCAAACCAATCTGCGTTTCAAGGCCCAAAACGATGCACGGCGGCCTCATGACGGCTTTAAATCAAAGCGTGTTGGCATGTTTGATCGGCATCGGGGTTCGCAGAAATTTCTCGAATCTATGCTCCAACCAACGTTTAAGCAGGTGCCGCTTGCTCTCGGTGAAGTAACCGACCAGACCCACCGAGAGCGCCACCATCGCGGTGGTCAACAGCCAGTAGCCATAACCCTTAGGATCACCGCGAATGACGGCTGCCCAAAAGAGAAACAGCGGTTGATGCAGCAAATACAGGGTGAAGGTGTAGCCCGCCAAGAAGCGCACAGGTCGCTCGATCAACAGCAGCAGCGCCTCAAACCTGAAGCTGATTCTGCGCATGCCCACGAAATTGCCAAACACCAGCAGCGCCAGCAGATAGTCACTGAGAAAAAATTTGGACCAGGTGAACTCAACATACCATTTCGGCCCGACCAGTAATTTGAACTGCTCAGCCACCCACTCCGTCACGCCGACCTGGTGAAAAACAACGATGCCCACCAGCGAGGCAACTACCAGCAGCCAGGCCCATACTTCAGCGATCTGGTTCGGGCGCTGCCACCGGTACAACACCACACCTGCCATCCAAATCGGAGCCAGCAGCACTATTTTGGGACCCAGAATCAGCGCCAGCAGCGCCAGCAGCGCCAGCGCCAGCTTTCTGGGGAAGAAAGCGAATATTCCGAACGCGACGTAATACCAAAGCTCGTAGCAAATCGACCAGAATGGCACGTTGGAAAAACTCGTAATGGAGACAAACCAGACCTCGTTGAGCATCAGCAAACTGGCAACACCGCGAAGCAGAAACTTGTCGAAGGGATAAGTATGCAGCGCGGGATACAGGTGCCTTCCAATCGCGTCCAAAACGAGCGTCAGGACAATGGTGGGCAACACCACCGAGTAGACCCGCGAGATACGGCTGGCGGCGTAACTGGCGGGCCTGTTCTCCTTGGTCGCGGTGATGTAGGCGATCACAAAGCCCGACAGCACAAAAAAAACGATCACCGAGCTGTGCCCAAAATGGCTGGCAGGCAACACGTCTGACACGAGCAAGCGCTGGTTGGAGTGATGGAGGTAGACCAGGCACGCTGCCAGGAAGCGGACAAGATCCAGGTAAATCGAGAAGGTCTTGCTCATCTCGATTAACTCAGGCGGATTCACTCATGACGGCCCTATCAAGCGACGTACCAGGCCACATATCAGGCGACTCGGCTGATAAGCTGTTCAAAGTGTCTGCGCGCGGTTGACACCAAGCTTGCAGCCGGTACCGTGGCTGGCTTGCTCCCGGTGGGTTGAGCCGCCAATTGGGTGTAGCCGCTGACCGGGTATTCGGTGCGATGCTCGGACAGGTAGGCGCACAGTTGTTCAAAGCGCCGAACGACAATCCACGACGGCACAGCGGCTCCTGGCTTGAGCATCTCAAAATTATGCGAAACGATGGTGAAATCGCTCAAACCTGCTGACTTCGCACTCGCCATCGACTCCTTCATCTCACCCACACTGCACGCTGCCACGTGGGCTGGCCGATTTTTGCCAAAACCGTCTTTGAAAACGGTGACGGGATAGGTGCTGACCCCGTCGATGACAAAAGGCGCATCGACTTGGGCTGACCGGCTGATGCCTGGGCCACTGATGCTGTAGCAACGGTTGAGGCTGCTGTCAACCAAGATGCCGTTGCGGCGAAGTGCTTCGAACGTATCGCGGTTGGCCGCAAAACTACCCGCGCGAAAAGACGTGATCGGCCCGCTGCCGGCGCGCTGTAAAAAATCTTTCGCAAAGGCGATCAGGCTGGTTTGCTCATCCAGCGAGTAAAAGGTAAGGTGCTGCCGCTTTTTTTCATTGTCTTTAATGATGGCGGGTTTGATTTCATCCGTCCACTCGGGGTGAATGTGCAACTGAACCTCCTGCCCCGCGTCGCGGATCATCTTGACGATGATCTGCAAGTGCTCAATGCCAAAACGGGCGGCAAACAGCGGCTCCACAAAAAAAACGCCTTGCAGCCGGTTGCGGTTCAGGATTTCAAGTGTTTTGGGCAGGGCGTATTGCCCGTGACGAGAGCTGCCATAAACATAGCGCTCAAAACTGCCCGCAAACGACGAGTCCAGCGCATCCCAGCCGTTGCACCAAACTTCAACGTCAAATGTCAGATGGATGTTCATCAGTTGATACACGGACTATTTGCAACACGCAATTCTTCTGCCAGATGATTCACCGCCGATTGAATCAGCGTGAAACAGGTCTGAAAGTACTCATCCGAGAGTGTATGCGGATCGTGCAGATGAATTCGATGCGGTGACGACCAGTTACCCAACGGCGCAATGGCTTCAGCCGGATACCCTCGCGCCAGAAGCTGGCGCATGTGGCGGACTTCCATCGCAAGCAGCAGGTCACCGCTCTGGTAGACAAAGTCCGAGATGTCAGTTGCGGTGTGGGCCGACAGGTCGATGCCAAAACTGCGCGCCGTGGTGATCGCTGTGTGAAAAGCGGGTGCACCCGTGGTGGTCGCCAGGCCAATTGAGCAGGTCTTGATGCCCCGAGCCTGTGCAATGGCCCCCGCAAACGCGCTTCGGTTGATGTTGCCAAGGCATACAAATACCAAACGCTGAACCTGTGGGGGCTCGATGTTCAAATGCGCGTCAATTCTGCCGGTTGCGTACGTCACTTGACCCAGAAGAGCACGCACCCAGCCCCTGAAAGTGCCGTAGTTAACCTGGGTGAGGTGGGCGATGCGCCCCATCATGGATTGATACATCAAATCTTTCTGAGTTTGGCTTTATGAATTTAGCTTTCTGAACCCGGTTTTATGAATTTGACCGACATCTCCATGATCACAGCCTGACATGGGAGCTGGCTTGACGCTGCACCAGTTTACTATTATTTATATAGCAATTTAACTAATAAATCCGAGAGCTAGAGGCCTATTTTATTCATAATTTACCATTTTTTGTCGTTTTTCAACTAAAAACTAACCTACAGGTTAATTTTACGACGCTTTGGATGCTGTAGCAGTCACCGCGTCTTGACCATGCGTCTGTGGCAGCGCCCGCATGTTGCGAATCACGGCAATCCGCCATGCGCACACCGCGACCAGCAACGTGCCAGCGCCGCCAAAACCCATCGCGTACTGCAGCCCAAAGTGCTCGCCCACGTAGCCGCCCCACAGCGCACCGGGGCCTGCGGGCAGCAGGATGAGCCAGCGCATCGTGCTGGTCATGCGGCCCAAGAGCGGCGCGGGGGTGACGGACTGGCGCAGCGCCAGGAAGTTGATGAAGAGAAGGATCGCCCCCATCGAGCCCATCAGCAACATCACGACAAACTGCAAATTGCCGAGCATGCCAGGCGACGCAAACGCCAATTGCAGCCAGCCTGCCCCCGTGCAGACGATACCCAGCACCAGGCAGGGGCCAGGCCCCAGTCGCTTGGAGATACGGTTGCCAAAGACGCTGGCCGTCACCGCGCCAAAGCCAACGGCGGTGTAGCTTAAGCCCACCTGCTGCTCGCTCAGGCCCAGCGTGCGCACGGCGAACAGGATTTGCACAACCAGGGCCGAATGGGTGAAAAACTGCCACGCGCCAACCACCAAAGCCATGCTGGGCAGCAGGGGCTGGTGGCGCACGAAACTCAAGCCTTCTTTGAGATCGCGCCAGAAGTGCGGCTCAGCCTTGGTTTGCACCACTTCTTTGACGCGGACACCGCGCAAAATCACCACACTGGCCAGCAGCATGAAGGCATCAGCTAAGAGCGCAAACGGCGCACCCACCAGTTTGATCAGCAAGCCCGCCAACCCAGGGCCAACCACTTCTGCGCCCGAACCCGCCAGCGCGTTTTTGGCATGCGCCTCGACCAGGCGCTCGCGCGCGACGACTTGCGTCAGCACGATTTGCGCTGCCGTGCCGACGATGACAAAGCCACAGCCCAGTGCGAAGCCAATCGCATACAGATAGCCCATCGTCAACCAGCCCAGCGCCCAAACCGCCGGTACGCTGGCCAGCACGACGGAGATGAGCAACTCGCCGATGATGTAAACCGGCAGCTTGCGTACGCGGTCCAGCCACACGCCCGAAGGAAGGGAAAGCAGTACGAAGGGCAGCAGCTCCATCATGGTCAACAGGCCCATCTGCGTGGGCGTGGCATGCAACAGCACGGCGGCAGTGAGCGGCAGCGCCAGAAGGGTGACCTGCTGGCCCAAGGAGCTGATCAAAATAGACAGCCACATGCGCCGATAGACGGGGTCACGCAGCAGGTCGTTGCTGGGTAACTTGAAAGACTGGGGAAATTTGGAGAAAAGGCGGGTAAGCAATATCTCAAAATTGTAGCGCAGCCTCTGCGCCAACCCCGTCTAAATCAGCAGACAGGCGGCCTGAGTCTGGTCACTCACCGCGCGAAGAACTGGCACTTCTGCGGCGCAGCGCGCCTCGGCCTTGGGGCAGCGGGTCCTGAAAGTACAACCCGAAGGCGGATTGACGGGCGAAGGCAAGTCGCCTTGCAGAATCTGCACTGTCTTGCTGCGCTCGCGACGCGGGTCAGGGATAGGGATGGCCGACAGCAGCGCCTGCGTGTACGGGTGCATGGGATTGGCATACAGCGCTTCTTTTTGAGCCAACTCCACCGCGCGGCCCAGGTACATCACCATGATGCGTTGGCTGATGTGTTTGACCACCGCCAGGTCATGCGCGATGAAGACCAGCGCCAAGCCCATCTCGGCCTGTAGCTCTTTCAGCAGGTTGATGATCTGCGCTTGAATCGACACGTCCAGCGCCGACACCGGCTCATCACAGATCACCAGTTTCGGCTCCAGCACCAGCGCGCGCGCGATGCCGATGCGCTGGCACTGGCCGCCGGAAAATTCATGCGGGTAGCGGTTGAATTGCTGCTCCGTCAAGCCGACACGCTTCATGATTTGCCGCACCTTTTGCATCACCTCTGCGGCAGGCATGTCGGGGTAATGCGTCTTCAACGGCTCGGCGATGATGCGGCCCACGGTCATACGTGGATCGAGCGAAGCCAGCGGATCCTGGAAAATCATTTGTACGCTTTTGCGCACGGTCTGCCAGGCGGCTTTGTCTTTGGCTTGCAGGTCTTGGCCCTGCCATGTGATGCGGCCCGAGGTGGCAGGAATCAAATTGAGCAGGCCCCGCGCCAGGGTCGATTTACCGCAGCCGGACTCACCGACAATGCCCAGCGTTTCGCCCGGCATGATGTCGAACGATACGCCATCAACCGCCTTGAGCACGCGCACGGGTGCCCACGGCACCAGCGATTCGCTGGCCAAGTTGAAGTGCACTTTGAGGTCGCGAACTGACAACAACGGCTGAGCGATAACGGGCTGCGCGCTCATGCCAGCTCCTCCATCGCAACAGACTTCGGTTGGGTGCCTTGATACACCTCCGCAGGCGTCTTGAAGCAGGCGCGCAGCACGTCAGTCGCATCCTCGCCGATGGTTCGCGTAGCCACC
>JANNFW010000508.1:0-1790 GCA_031380235.1 Rhodoferax sp.
TTGCGTGCCCTTGGCGACTCTCAACGCCGCCGCCCGCCAGCCGCCCAAAATCGGTGAGTCCAGCAGCAGCACGCTTTTGGCCAGCTCCGGGTGGCGCGCCGCGACCATCAGGCTTAAAAATCCGCCCAACGAATGGCCCACCAGATGAGCCGGCTTACCCGTTTTCTCGACCTCGGCCCGCGTGAAGTTGGCCAATTGCTTGGCCAAATGCGGCCAGTTGTTGGTGACGGGGTAGGCCGGGTCGTGGCCCAGTTTTTCAATCGCCTTGACGGTGAAGCCGCGCGAGCGCAGGCTGCGAAACATCACGCGGTAGGTGCTGGCGGGGAAGCTGTTGGCGTGGGAGAAAACGATAAGAGGCATCAGTCGCAGGCTTAAATCAAGCGCTTAAATTCAACGTTTAAATCAGACGCTCGTCGGGCGTGCGAATCTTTTTGAGCGGCATCGAGCGCAGGCTTTGCGTCATCAGCGGGATATTAGTCTGCTCGCCATTCCACATCGGGTCTTCAATGCTGTCAAACACCTGGCGCAGCTTTTGGCCCCAGCTGTTGTGCATCATCTGAAAGTAGGGGTTGTGCTCATCAATGCACACTACCTTGTCGGTCTGGAATTGATTGGCTTCGTACACCACCAAATCCAGCGGCAGGCCGACCGAGAGGTTGGATTTGAGCGTCGAATCCATCGACACCAGGGCGCATTTGGCCGCCTCGTCCAGCGGCGTATCGGGCGCGATCACGCGGTCCAGCACGGGTTTGCCGTATTTGGATTCACCCAGCTGGAAAAACGGCGTCTCCAGCGTCGCCTCAATGAAGTTGCCCGCTGAATAGACCTGAAAAAGCCGCATCGGCTCGCCATGAATTTGCCCGCCAAAAATCAGCGATACATTGAAATCAACGCCCGATGCCTTCAGCGATTCACCATCGCGCTCATGCACGCGGCGAATCGCCGAGCCCAGCACCCGGGCGGCATCAAACATGCTTTTGGCATTCCAGATCGTGATCGGCTCGCTGTACTGCCCGTTGTGTGAGGTGTCCTTCAACTGCTCAATCTGCAAGATCTCCCGCACCGACTGCGAGATGCTCAAATTACCCGCGGACAGCAGCACCATGAAGCGGTCGCCCGGCTTCTCGTAAACGATCATTTTGCGAAACGTGCTGATCTGGTCCAGCCCCGCGTTGGTGCGTGAGTCGGATAAAAAGACGAGTCCGGCATTGAGTTTGATGGCGACGCAGTAGGTCATGGGTGAGGGCTGGTTTTAGGGCAAAAGTTGTTTGAGCAAAATGGTAAATTACGTGGATGCCTGCGAGACGACTTCCGCAAACCATGCATTCAAGCTCATGCCGTGAGATGCCGCAGACACCGCTGCACGCTGATGCAGATCGACAGGCAAGCGCACCATCAACTTACCCGAGTAATTCTTGCCGGGCTGCACGTCATCTTCCCGGCACATGTCAAGAAACACCTTAAGCGAAACTGCACCCTCACGGCGCAGAGACTTCACATCGGCGGCATAAAAATCTGCGCCGCCGTTGAGGTCGATGAATTCACCTCGAAACAGATTGGTCTCGGGGTCAAAGGCAATTAGCGCCTTGTAGCCGTTGATCTCCATAATGTTTTTCATGGTTTTATTCCATTCGTATCAAACCATTTGCGGATACTTTCCACTGCCTCCTTGTCGGTATCTGGTGATGGATGGGGTCGGTTGAAAACCCTGCGATCAGCAAACAACATGACACCAACCCGCGACACTTCAAGCTCAGTGATATGTGCGACGAGCGCGACAACAAGGGCTT
>JANNFW010000524.1:0-2058 GCA_031380235.1 Rhodoferax sp.
GGTGGCGTTCGGCGGCTGGCGCAGGCCGAGCGCCTGGAGCAGCTTCTGGAACCGCTCCCGGTCCTCCGCCGCGTCGATCATGTCCGGGCTGGTGCCGATGATCGGCACGCCGTTGGCCTCTAAATCGAGTGCCAACTTCAACGGCGTTTGACCGCCGTATTTCACGATCACGCCCAACGGCTTTTCTTTGTCGACAATCTCCAGCACGTCTTCGAGCGTCAGCGGCTCGAAATACAGGCGGTCGCTCGTGTCGTAATCGGTCGAGACGGTCTCGGGGTTACAGTTGACCATGATGGTCTCGTAGCCGTCTTCACGCATCGCGAGTGCCGCGTGTACGCAGCAGTAGTCAAACTCGATACCCTGGCCGATACGGTTCGGGCCGCCACCGAGCACCATGATTTTTTTGTTGTTGGTGGGTTGCGCTTCGCATTCGCTGTTCTCCGACTCATAGGTTGAGTACATGTAGGCGGTGTTGGTGGAAAACTCGGCGGCGCAGGTGTCCACCCGCTTGTAGACCGGGCGAACTCCCAAGGCGCGACGTTTGTTGCGGATAACCGTGTCAGTCGTTTTGAGCTGGCGGGCCAGGCGGCGGTCTGAGAAGCCTTTTTGCTTCAAGGCGCGCAGTGTGGGTGCGTCGATGTCGTCCAGCGATTTGGTTTCGAGCTCCAGTTCGATCTTCACGATCTGCTCAATCTGCACCAAAAACCAGCGGTCGATTTTGGTCAGCGCGAACACCTCGTCAACGCTCAGACCTTGCGCAAACGCATCGCCCACGTACCAGATGCGTTCGGGGCCGGGAGCACCCAGTTCCTTCTCCAGCACCTCGCGGTCTTGCGTTTTCTCGTTCATGCCGTCCACGCCCACTTCCAGGCCACGCAGGGCTTTTTGGAAGGACTCCTGGAAAGTGCGGCCCATCGCCATCACCTCGCCCACTGACTTCATTTGCGTCGTCAAACGCGAATCAGCCGTTGGGAATTTCTCAAACGCAAAGCGCGGGATTTTGGTAACGACGTAATCAATGCTCGGCTCAAAGCTGGCCGGCGTGGCACCACCCGTGATTTCGTTGCGCAATTCATCCAGCGTGTAGCCGCAAGCCAATTTAGCCGCGACTTTGGCGATGTGAAAGCCCGTGGCTTTGGACGCGAGTGCGGATGAGCGCGACACGCGCGGGTTCATCTCGATCACGACCATGCGGCCATCATCGGGGTTGATGGCGAACTGCACGTTACTGCCGCCTGTGTCAACACCAATTTCGCGCAGTACGGCGAGTGACGCGTTGCGCAGGATCTGATATTCCTTGTCCGTCAAGGTCTGCGCCGGTGCCACGGTGATCGAATCGCCGGTGTGTACGCCCATCGGGTCCAGGTTCTCGATAGAGCAGACGATGATGCAGTTGTCCGCCTTGTCGCGCACCACTTCCATCTCGAACTCTTTCCAACCCAACAGCGACTCTTCAATTAGCAACTCGTTGGTGGGCGATGCTTCCAGGCCGCGCTTGCAAATCGTCTCAAACTCTTCCGAGTTGTAGGCAATGCCGCCGCCGGTGCCGCCCAGGGTGAAGCTGGGACGAATGACGGTGGGGAAGCCCAATGCTTTTTGCGCAACCCAGGCTTCGTCCATGTTGTGCGCAATGCCCGAGCGGGCCGAGCCCAGGCCGATTTTGGTCATCGCGTCTTTGAACTTCAGGCGGTCTTCGGCTTTGTCAATCGCTTCAGGCGTTGCACCAATCAGCTCAATCGCCTTGCCTGTTGCCGCGCCTTTGTATTTGTCCAGCACGCCGTTGTGCCACAAGTCCAACGCGCAGTTCAGCGCCGTCTGCCCGCCCATGGTTGGCAATATTGCATCAGGCTTTTCTTTGGCGATGATTTTCTCAACCGTCTGCCAGGTGATCGGCTCAATGTAAGTCACATCCGCCGTCGCCGGGTCTGTCATGATCGTTGCTGGGTTGCTGTTGATCAGGATGACCTTGTAGCCCTCTTCCCGCAGCGCCTTGCAAGCCTGCACGCCCGAGTAGTCGAACTCACAAGCCTGGCCAATGATGATCGGGCCCGCGCCGAT
>JANNFW010000550.1:0-2739 GCA_031380235.1 Rhodoferax sp.
CGGCAATAAGTGCGGGCGCGGACTCTGACGGCGCATCCAGATGGAATCAAGTTTTTCAATCCCACCATGAACCCCTCCAAATAGCCGCGATCATCAACACAAACATCATCAATCAGAGTGCTTGTCATTTGCGAAATGTCAATACGCAAAGGCTGCCGCGTACCTAGAGTCCTGGTACCCCTATTTCATCAATGCGATCAGCGTATCTCACCGACCCAAGGAGTGTTTGACCATGAAAACCGATGCTCAATTGAAAACAGACGTCACAGATGAGTTGTTCTGGGATCCAGTCGTTAATGCCACCCATGTCGGTGTCATCGTCAATGCTGGCGTTGTAACCGTGACCGGGCACCTGGATACATTCGCGCAGAAGCACGCCGCCGAACGTGCCGTGCGCCGCGTCGCGGGTGTGCGAGGGATTGCACTGGAGCTGGATGTCAAGCTGGCGCAGGCCCATAAGCGCAACGACTCTGAAATCGCTCAGGCTGCAATCTCCGCACTGCGCTGGAATTCGCTGGTACCCGATGACCTGGTGACAGTTGAAGTCGAAGACGGCTGGCTGACGTTGACAGGCGAACTGGGCTGGAGCTACCAGGTCAAGAACGCCGAAAAATGCGTCCGTCACTTGATGGGTGTTCGCGGACTGAGTAATCTGATCAAGCTCAAGCCTCAGGTCACGATTGAAGACATTGGCATTCAGATCTCTGCGGCGTTGAAGCGTCAGGCGGCGCGGGAAGCGAAACACATTGATGTTGGGGTTGAGGGCGGTACGGTCACATTGGCGGGCAAAGTGCACTCCCTGGCTGAACG
This sequence comes from Rhodoferax sp., assembly GCA_031380235.1. Lineage (GTDB taxonomy): Bacteria > Pseudomonadota > Gammaproteobacteria > Burkholderiales > Burkholderiaceae_C > JANYCG01. The sequence goes on from JANNFW010000550.1 coordinate 811, forward strand.
AGATGCGGCAGTCGGCGCTGCGTATTCGGCCAAAGGAGTCTCCACCGTAGTGGACCGGCTGGAACTTATGTTTTGAGGATGGATTACGCGCTCTCAGCACTGGGATCAGTTGCTCTTGAGTTCGCCGGCGGTCTGACATGCCGCGCACAATGCAGCTTCTGGAATAGCTTGCAGCCGACGCAAGTCGATGGCTTTATGGCAGTTCTCGCAATACCCATAACTCCCTAGCACCAGGCGGCGCTGTGCTGCTGCCACATCTTTGAGCTCCTGGATGGCGTGTTCCGCAATGGCATCGTCAACCACCGCCTGGGAGGCTTCATCGGCGACATCCTTGAAGTCCGTTACGTCACGTGGGAGCGCCTTTGCCGACACATCGAAGTCTTCCCCGGTGTTGCGCAAAACCGCACGTACCTGCACATCGCGCTGCGCGAGAAGTTGGGCAAAGCGCTCGGTGAGGGTGTTGTCAAATTTTTCCACGGCAAAGCCTTTTATTGAAGTTGAGTGTGAGCAGGCTTCATTGTGGGACGCGCAATAGCACAGGGTTTTGATTTAGGTCAAGCGCAGGCAAGGGCCAACCATACTATATTTATAGCAAACTATCTATATGATTCAGTATCCAATCGGCGATTGGTCACTGACTTGATATTCGTCAAGCTTACGCGCCAGACATCGGAATAGTCTGGACACCTCAAAACAACGAGGAGAGCGTGTGATGACTACGACCCGCAGACTTTGGTGGAGCCTTGGGGCTTTGCTTGTGTTTGGCTTTGGCGTACTGCTGTGGATGGGCGGTGAAATCCATCGGCAGGCGTCTCCCATGCCCGACGCAGTCGTCACCGACAGCGGAACGACGGTGTACAAACGGGCTGACATTGAATTAGGCCGTCAAGTCTGGCAAAGCATCGGCGGCCAGCAGTTAGGTTCGATCTGGGGCCATGGAGCTTTGGTAGCACCTGACTGGTCAGCAGACTGGCTGCATCGTGAAGCGCTGGCTTGGTTGGATCTGCATTCGCGCCAGCGCAGTGGCATCGCGTACGCTGACCTGAACCCCGGCGAGCAAGCCCGTGCGCAGGCAGAGTTGCGCCCCATGATCCGCACCAATACCTTTGATGCCAGCAGCAACCAGATTGTGATTCCAGCGCAACGTGCGCAGGCGATTGCGCAAGTGGCGGCGCATTACGCCAGCCTGTTCTCCAGCGACCCGGCGACGCGCGCACTTCGTGTGAGTTACGCCATGCGTGAAGACACTATTCCTGACGCACAACACAGACGCGCCATCGCTGCATTCTTCTTTTGGACCAGTTGGGCGGCCGTTACCCAGCGGCCTGGGGAGACGATGACCTACACCCAGAACTGGCCGTATGAACCGCTGGTGGGCAATGCTCCAACTTCGTCGGCCTTCATCTGGACTGTGTTCAGCGTGCTCTTCATGCTGGCAGGCATTGGGCTTCTGGCATGGCACAACGCCGTCTGGCACCATAAAGACAAGGCAGATGCGCCGACACCGCCGCTGCACGACCCATTGAGCGGCCTGGTGCCAACACCCTCGATGAAAGCAACAGCAAAGTACTTTTGGCTGGTCGTTACACTGTTTCTCGTTCAGATTCTTCTCGGTGCCATCACGGCGCATTACCAGGTGGAAGGCCAAACCGCCTACGGCTATGCCTTGGCCGAGGTGTTGCCCTACTCCATCACGCGCGGTTGGCACACGCAGCTTGCCGTTTTGTGGATTGCTACCGCTTGGCTTGCAACCGGCCTGTACATTGGCCCCGCTATCTCGGGACACGAGCCCAAGTTCCAGCGGCTGGGGGTCAACGTTCTATTTACCTGCCTGGTGGTGATCGTCGTCGGTGCCTTCACGGGCCAGTGGCTCGCCGTCATGCAAAAGCTGGGGTTGGCCAACAATTTTTGGTTTGGCCACCAGGGCTG
>JANNFW010000579.1:0-2764 GCA_031380235.1 Rhodoferax sp.
CGCTTGAAACTTGCGTTCAATGCCATTTTTGGGCGTGTAGTGCTGACCAAAGGCCCAAGCCTTCACCGTCGCAGCGGGCAGCGAAAGAATCGCAGCGGCTTCCGCTGCTCTGTAGGCAGGTTGGTCAGAATGTTGCATGGCAGCAGTGAAAAAAGCTCTTGAATACCTGCCGATAAGCAGGCCTTCGATTGTATGACGTATCGCTCGATTCCCGCATGGTTGGGCCCTCACGCCGTCACGGCCGGCATCAACTGCTTCTGCGCCATCACCTGCATGGTCTTGCGCAGGCGCGACAGGCCCACGTCGTGCTCATACAAATGCTCGCGCTGGTTGGCATCGGGTTCCATCGCTTCCAACATCACGCGGTCTTGCTCCAGCACCACCCAGTGGCGGGCCTCCAGGCGGTTGCGGTAGAGAAACCGCCAGGTGTCGCGGGCCCAGCCGTCCACCTTGCGGCAACGCCAGTGGAACGCGGCTGAGAGATTGGGCGCGATGGGCGTGTAGCTGCCGATGATGCCAAAGCTGCCACCGGGGCCACCGGTCTTGGGGTACGGTATGGCCAGGCGCAGCCAGTGCGTGCCGGTGTCTCCCCACTCGGTCCAGTCAAAGTTCACGTCGCGCTGGCCGTCTTTTTCAAACATGAAACCGTGTGCGGTTTTGCGCACGCGGAACTTGGCGCTGATGTCGCCTTCAGCCATCGAGTGCGACTGCTTGTGCACAAAGGTGCCGTGCATCGGGTCCATCACGTTGTCGATCACGTAGCGGTAGTCGGTGCGCCACTCGGCGTAGCATAAAAAGTGACTCCACTCGGGGTTGGAGAGTTCCTCAGGCAACATAAGCGGCGGGGGAGTTTCGATGTGCGTGCGGCTGTTGAAAAGCCACAGCGCGCCAAACGCATCCTGCATGTGAAATGAGCGCGCCGCGCGCGTGCCCTCCAGCGTGCAGCCGGGGCTGGCAGGTACTTTCATGACGGTGCCATCGCAACGTATCTCGATGCCGTGATACGGGCAAGCGAGGCGATCCCCCAAATTCACACCCATGGACAGTGGCGCTCCTCGGTGCGGGCAGTGGTCTTCCAGCGCGTGGGGCAGGCCGTGCGCGTCGCGCCACAGCGCGAGCTTGTAGCCCAAGCGGCGCATCGAGATGGGGCGCTCCTTCACGAAACCGCTGGGGCAAATGGGATACCACAGGTCATACAGACCACGCGCCAGCAGCGCGTCAACATCATCCAGTGCGGCTGTGCTCATGTCACTCTCCTAACGTCTTGATGACGGCTTGGTAGGACTCGGCTGTCCATGGTGCGCCATTGGGGCCGAGCGGGCCGGCCTTGTTGAGACACGCCAACAGCGCGTCCAGCTCCCAATGGCCTGCGCCAAACGCGCGCTCGATGGAGTCGCCCAGCAAATCTTCATAGCTGGTGGGTGTTCGGCGCCGCGCCTGGTGCGGCTCCAAGTACCGCGCTTGGTGCGGCTCGATGTAGCGCGCGCTTTGAACGTGGATTGGAATACTTGCGGTCATGATGAATATCCTCTTATCTCTTCTCCGTCAAAAATGCGTCAGATACCGCCACCTGCGGTTGCCGCCGGGTGTGGCCGTCAAGCCCGCCATCAATCGCCCATTCGGCAAAGACGGTGGGGCCAGGCTCGAACTCGCGGGCTTGCCATTTCGGGGTCAGCTTGTCTTCATCCGCGTTGTACTCGATCAAGCCACCGCAGGGATTTTGAAAGTACCAAAAGTACGCGGAGGAGATCGGATGACGACCTGGCCCGAGCTGGGTCTTCCAGCCGCAGCGGCTCATGTGCAGGCCGCCGCCAAACACCTCGTGGATATCGCGCACGGTGAAGGCGACATGGTTCAAGCCCGTCGCTTTGTTGGGCAGTTGCAGCAAGAATAAATCATGGTGTCCGCCAACTTCTGCGCAACGCATGAACACGCCCCGGCCAGGGTAGCGGTCTGAGGTGACAAAGCCCAGCCGCTGGTAGAAGGCCTCGGCTTCGGTAACCCCCTCGGTAAACAGGACGACATGGCCAATGTCCACGGGTGTCGCGCGCTCGTACACGGGCGAGGGTGTGTCTACCCGCTGGGTGTTGCCGTAGGGGTTGGTGGATGCGCCTTGAATGTTGAGCGTGCGCTTGGCCGACTCTTGAAACACGATGCGCAGGCCATGCGGGTCAATGGCGCTGAATCCGCCCAGCGCTTTGCTGATGCGCTCCAGCGTGGCATCGTCTTTCACCCCCCACACCACCTCGCGCAGTGTTGGGCCGGGCTCCATAGCGGGAGCTAGCGTCACATCATCCGGCTTGCGTACGATCACCTGTGCGCCATTGAGCGTTTCCCAAACTTGTTTTTCGGAGGTGTCTTCGAGAGACTTCAACCCCCAGTCCGAAAAGAAGCGGCGCGTATCGTCCCAATTCTGTGGCGTGCCATCGGTGCTGTAGGTGATGGCATCGATGCCTTCAATGCCAATCGTTGGGGCTTGATTCATAGCTTGATCACTCAAACTGTCAGTGAGCTGGCGCGGTTGTGCAGAAACCGCAACGCCGACAGCACGGTGAGAGCCGAAGTTTTAGGGTTGTCAGCCAACGGCTTACCGCGAAACTCAATCCTCATGTCCCCAAAGGCACCCTTGGCGTGGATTTCGTGCACGTTGGTTGTCACTGACGGATCTGAGATCAACCGCACGTGGGTTTTGTCCAGCCCCAGGCCCGCCAGCGCGATGGTGGCGGCGACGTTGGCATTCTTCGGATAGAGCCGCGCGGCTTCA
>JANNFW010000618.1:0-2367 GCA_031380235.1 Rhodoferax sp.
CGGCAACTCGATAAGTTCTGCCCTTATGTCAGAATTCTTGAACGAGTCTGAATCCAGCTTCAACGCCGCATCAACCGATGATCCAGCAGAGATAAACCAGCGCTTCCGATAGTGTTCTTCGGCCTCCGCGACGAGAGCAGCGACCTTCACGAGTTTTGCTTGCTCCGCAGCCTTCAATCTGAGACGGTGCTGCTCTGCAGATTTGCGTTGATCACGTGCCTTTTTTTCATTGGCTATTTGCTTTTCGTTGGCCTGTTTCTCGGCCTCCTGGCGTAGTCGCCAATCAGCGAGCCTCTCTCCCTTCAGTCGAGACTCAGCATACAAAATCATTTCCTCATCGTGAAAGCGGCGTCTTTGTTCGCGCTCATCTTCCTCTTGCTGCCGACTTTCCTCGATATCCTCAAAATGTTGTTGCCGTTGCTGCTCAACGTAATCTTCTCTGCGTTGCCGCTCCTGCTCTAAATGCTCTATTGCAAGAAGTGACTGCCTATCCCTATCAACCTTTTCTCGTTCTCTGGCATTGGCATTCTGAGACTCCTCGTGGCGATTCCTCTCCCGCTCAGATCTTTCTCGTTCACTAGCGGTCTCTGAATCTTCGGCAGCAGCACAAACGCTGCACAGGCGACCAAGTCCAAAAAAGCCGCCTCCTATCCGAGGAGAGCTGGCAAAAATATCATCTGAGTACGAAAATGCGTTACCGCATCTTCCGCAGTTTACGGTTTTCACTTTTTTTCCAATTAAGACTTCAGGCGAATTGATCTTATATTGTTTAGTTCGCCAAATATGCAATACCTTGATAGTCGCAGCAAACGCTAGAACCCAAATTTGACGACTGACTTGCAGGCCTTCAGCCAACCTCTGATCGATCATCTCAAAGGGTCGGGCACCAAGCACCATTCAGTTAAGTCATAATGATCATTACGATCATTACGGTTCAATCATCATGATTACAGAAACAAGCGCGGTCAATTTCAGGCAAAACCTGGGGGAAATGCTCAATCAAGTGCAATACCGGCACGACAGCGTGGTCATCAACAAAGACGGCAAACCTGTGGCGGCCTTGGTCGATGCCCGGTTGTTTGAGCGCATTCGCCGGATGCAGGGTCGTTTTGACGCGCTATGCCAGCGCATTGAAGCGGGCTTTGCGGGCGTGCCGCAGGACGAGGGCATGGCTGAAATTGATGCTGCTGTTGCGAGGGAACGCAAGAAAGCCTCTACCGGGCTCGCCAGCGCCAAAAAGAAATAAGCGTCCGTGCCAAATTTGCGCGTGGTGCTGGACACCAATGTGCTGCTCTCGGGCATTGCATACCCTGCGAGCATTCCGGGCAAGATCATGGCAGCGTGGCGGCACGGGTCTATTGATGTTGTGCTGTCGGATTTCATCCTCGCCGAGCTTCGCCGCGTGCTACCGCGCCTGCAAAAACGGCATGGCCTCACAAAAAGCGAGATCAACGACCTGGTGGACAGCCTCGCGCTGCTGGCCGAGATGGTGGAGCCTGAGACCAGCCGGGAAGCCGCCCTGCGTGACACTAACGATCAACCAGTGCTGGGAACTCTGCTGGCTGCGCGCACAGAGTCGGGTGCTGTCTATCTGATCACTGGCGACAAAGACCTGCTGGCCCTGGCGGATCGCTATCCCGTTGTGACACCAGCACGGTTTTGGGAAATCCACGGTAGCCCTTAAAGCATGCCATTGCACGTCACTCCAGTAGCCACCGTGGCAGGGATTCAGCCCCTTGACACGGCCAAAATCTTCAAGTGTTGTCCCAGGGGTTGATCAAACCAACGCCCATCAGTTCGAAATCAGCAACGTTCCGAGTGACAACCGTCATGTGGTGCACCAGTGCCGTAGCGGCAATCAAGCCGTCTCGTACTGGCCGCGGATTCGGCACATGCAACTGTGCACTGCGTTGCGCTACGGCCCTGTCCACGTCCAATATGCGGCCAGCGAAGGCAGGCAGTGCACGCTCAATCAGCCAAGCCCTCAAAACTACCCCTTGCGCGGGGTCGCGACGCTCGGCGAGCAACACGCCGATCTCCAGCTCTTGCACGGTGATCACAGAGATGTACAGTTCGCCCGCATCAACGGTTTCTGCCCACTTCGCAACCAGAGGTGCAGCTTTGCCAAGGCGGATTTTTCGCAGTTCGGAGACAACATTGGTGTCGAGCAAATACATCACGAAAATATCAAGAGAAGTCCGCCGCCTGAGCCAGATCGCGGAACCTAGGTAGTTTGATGTCAGAGCCCGCTGTGCCAGGCATGGCCAGCAGATCAGCAATTCGGGTCGGTATATGGGTTAGCTTTTTATACTCATCGAACGTAAGAAGAACATGCGCGGGCTGCCCCCGATCAGTGATGAACACAGG
>JANNFW010000683.1:0-2739 GCA_031380235.1 Rhodoferax sp.
CCCAGGCCGATCAATCCAACCGTCGTGGACATTGTCTACACCCGTCCGTTCGTCAAAACAATCGCCATGACATCGGTGTGTAAGCGTAGGACGATCCCTCTTTGCGCAAGGTGCCCAGTCCTGGAAACGGCAGGTGCACCGCGGCAATGAGGATGTTCTCTTTGGCAGCCATGTCAAAGACGCTGATGCGCGTGGCGCTGGCTTTGAGTTGCTCCCAGTCGAAGGCAATGGTCACCTCGGGTTGCATAAACTGCACTGGCGCGACGTGAATCATGTCGCCAATGGCCAGCATGCGCGCCGTGCCAGACGTCACCATGTAGCAGGTGTGACCTGGCGTGTGGCCTACAGCGGCCACAGACATGATGCCGGGTGTCAACTCTTCGCCCTGCTTGAAAGGCTTCAGGCGATCGCCATAGGCTGCCTTGGCGCGCTTGGCGGGGACAAATCGGCCCTTTTGAGCGGCGGGTGCAGCCGCTTCCACCTCCGGGCTGAGCCAGTAGTCCACATCCTGCTGCGCGATCCGCAGGATAGCGTTGGGGAACAGCGCGGTGCCGTCTGCGTTGACAGTGCCGTGGAGATGGTCGCCATGGCAGTGGGTGATGTAGACCTCATCAATCTGTGACAGCTCCACCCCTGCAGCTGCCAGCCCCTGCGCGAGCCGTCCGGTGCCGGGGCCTACCAGCTTGGCACCGCCTGCGTCCAGCAACACCAGCTTCTCGCCCGTGTTGACTAAAAAGGTGTTGACCGGCGTGCGAATGGGGCCGTAAGGCAAATCAGCCGCCGCCATCAGGCGCGTCACCATTTCGGGTGTGGCGTTGAGCAGGCGCGGGTCAATCTCCAGGTAGCCATCCAGAATCGTGGTGACCTCAAAATTGCCCAGCTTCATGCGGTGAATACTGATGGTCTGGCTGCCCGCCATCGGCGCTTTGGCAAAGACCGACGTGGCCGATGCAACGGCGGCGAGGCCTGCAGCGGCTACCGTGGTCTTCAGCAGTTTGCGGCGCGAAAGCTCCTGTTGATGAGGTTCGTGGCTCATGAAAAACTCCTTGGCTTCAAAAGTGGCCCAACCGTATGACGCAAGATGGCGTAAGCTGATTGGTCATGTCATCATACAAATTAAGATGATGACCATGAATCACGTTTTCCCTAGTCGTCGTGCATCAGCGCCGAACCGGGCCGGACACCAGCGGCTTGGCCAGTTGCACGCCTTCCTGCTCCCAAAAGGCCGGGTCAGCCTGCTCAATGCGCTTGATGGCGTTGTTCATATGGCGCGCTGCGGCTCGGCGTGCTTTGGTGGCATCGCCGGCGCTGATGGCCTGCGCGACGGCCAGATGTTCATGTTGAACCTGGCGTGCAAAGTCAATGCGCCGAGCCTCGTTGGCGCGTGTGACACCGACGGCACCTTGCAAAAACTGCCGCAAGTAGTCAAGGGTGCTGATTAAAAAAGGGTTCTGTGCGGCATCGGCAATGGCGCGATGGAAGTTGATGTCCTGTTCCACCCCGTTGCCGCCCGCGCGCACGGCAGCATCTAGCGCGGCTATCGCCTGGTTGATACTGTAAACATCTTTGGCAGTGCGCCGAAGCGCCGCCAGGCCCGCGACTTCCGCCTCCAGCGCGCGGCGCACCTCGGCCATCTGGATCACCGCCTGCTTGGACACCGCATGCTTCACATCAAAACTCAAAGGCGAGAAGATCGCCCCCTTGACGTACACACCGCTTCCTTGGCGCGAGGCCACCAACCCCATCGACTTGAGCCGCGAGACTGCCTCGCGGATGACGGTGCGGCTCACCGCAAATTGCACGACCAGTGCGGCCTCGGTGGGTAGCCTGTCGTCTTTGCCAAGGCGACCCGCACGGATCTCGGCCTCCAGCACGTCGGCCACTTGGTGGGACAGGGCAGTGCCTTGAGTGACCGTCACGAAGTGGGGCGTGATGCTGGACTTTGGTTGGTTAATCATGATGAAGGTGAATTCATCATACAACTTTAACTCAAAAATCAAGCCGAGACTGATATGCCACAGACGGGACGCCACGACGTCGCAATATTCACGCTTTGGCCCTGGCCAGAATATCCACATCCATTTGCATGAAGAAGTGCGGCAAATCCAGCAGCACCCAATTTTCTGTCAGTAAGTTGTTTTCAGCGCGCCACCAGTCCATCACCCGCATGGTGACGGCCTTGTTGCTGGCGGGAACGCCCAGGTAGGGGCCCAAGTGGGTGGCGTGGATGCTGGGCCAGCCGGTGGATGCGGCATAAGCGCCTTCGCCAAAGCGGGCACGGTGGTTGCCGCCTTTGCGGTCAGGAATAGCGGTCAAAAATGGTTTTTGGTGATGCTTTTCAAAGCCCGAGATGGCGCGGGAAGTACCGATACCGCCTGGGCCGTACCACATCATGTCGGGGTGCCAAAAGCGCGTCATGCCCATGCTTTTGAGGTCGGTTTTGTCGTAGTTGCTCAGTCCGCCAATCATCTGCATCACCAAATCCAGGCAGGCCTGACCTTCTTTCGGATCGGTCGCGGACAAAAGCAGGCCATCCTGTGTGCGTGGCCCAGGCACCAGCAGCTCCATGCCGGTGGGCTTGGGCAAAATGGGGCGGCCCACCTGGCGCGCCAGATCGACCAGATCCAGCAGAATGCGCGCCTCCGCGATGCAGCCGTCCACCATGCGGTAGAACTCGCCAAACCGAAGCCAAACGGGCTCGTTGTTGGCCGGGATGCCAAACAAATCAGCGCGAAACGT
>JANNFW010000686.1:0-1589 GCA_031380235.1 Rhodoferax sp.
TGGCCCCAGGTAGCCAATGCGCTGCAACTCTTCTTTGACAGACTTGCCTTCGAGGTCTTTGGCGGCATAGGCGTGCTCCAGCGTGAAGGCCTTGGCAAACACGCCCGAACCCATCATCACCGGCACGAAGCGCGAGCCTTCTTCATTCGTCCAGAAGGCGACTTCAATCGGTGCCTCCGTCTCGATGCCATGGTCATTCAAGGTGCGCACCACCTCGATGCCTGCCAGCACGCCGTAATTGCCGTCAAACTTACCGCCGGTAGGCTGGGTGTCGATGTGGCTGCCCGTCATGATCGGGGGCAGGGCGTTGTTGCGGCCTGGGCGGCGCATGAAGCCATTGCCGATTTTGTCGATGGTCACCGTCATGCCCGCCTCACGCGCCCAGCGGGTAACGAGGTCGCGTCCCTGCTTGTCCAGATCCGTCAACGTCAATCGACAAACGCCACCTTTCGGGGTGGCACCAATCTGCGCCAGCTCCATCAAAGAATCCCATAGGCGCTCGCCATTAATGCGCAGCGTGTCGATGTTGACCAAAGTTTCAGTGCTCATGACTTGCTCCTAATGATGATGAAAGATGGTGATATTTAGCGCTGAACGGCGGTCGAGGCATTGGTTTGTGCACGCCGCTGGTTGGCTTCAAAGTTCGGCCCAAAAGCGGGGCGTTTGATATAGCGGCCAACGCCCTGTTTGGCGCGCAAATCGCCTTTGACAAACACCAGCTCGCCCTGGCTGATCGTATGACTGGGAATGCCTTTGACAGTGCGGCCCTCGAAGACGTTGAAGTCACCTTTGCTGAACTGGGTTTTGGCGGACAAAGTCTTGCTGCCCGCCGGATCCCACACCACCAAGTCTGCATCGGCTCCCACACTCACCGAACCTTTTTGCGGGTAGATGTTGAACAGCTTGGCGGTATTGGTCGAGGTGATGGCAACGAACTCGGAAGGGGTGAGCCGCCCGGTGTTCACCCCCGCATCCCAAATCACGGCCAGGCGCTCTTCCACGCCACCGCAGCCGTTCGGGATTTTCGAAAAGTCATCTTTGCCCGCGCCTTTTTGCGACGCGCAAAAGGTGCAGTGGTCTGTCGCCGTCGTATGCAGGTTCCCGGATTGCAGGCCGCGCCACAAAAACTCCTGATTGCCCTTGGGCCGAAAAGGTGGGCTCATCACGTGGCCTGCGGCAAATTCAAAACTGGGGTTGCGGTAAACGCTGTCGTCCAGCACCAAATGCCCGGCCAGCACTTCGCCGTACACACGCTGACCGCGCGCGCGGGCACGCATGATCGCCTCGGCAGACTCGATGCAAGACACGTGCACGATGTAGATCGGCACGTTCAGCACATCGGCAATGGCGATGGCGCGGTTCGCCGCTTCACCCTCGACCATGGGCGGGCGGGACAGCGGGTGCCCCTCGGGCCCTGTGATGCCTTTAGCCAAAACCTCCGCCTGCAGCAGATAAACCAACTCACCGTTTTCTGCATGCACCGTGGGCATCGCACCCAACTCCATTGCGCGCTTGAAGCTGTTGACCAGGGTCTCGTCATTGCACATGATGGCGTTTTTGTAGGCCATGAAGTGCTTGAAGCTGTTGAT
>JANNFW010000773.1:0-5207 GCA_031380235.1 Rhodoferax sp.
CTCCAGATCGCGCAGTTCAAACACGCCTTCTAACAATAGGATGGGGCCGCGCCAACCCAAGTTGCGCACATGCTGGGCTTCGTCCAAATCCAGCAGCGCAAAACCGTCTGCACCGCGCAGGCCTTCGAACGCACGCTCAATACCATGACCGTATGCATTGGCTTTGACAACAGCCCACACTCTGGCGTCCGGGGCACACTTGCGGGCTTGGCTAAGGTTGCCGCGCAACGCATCGGTGTGAACTATTGCTTGAATTGGGCGCGGCATGAGGTTGTGGGAATGGCGTTACGTGGATGACGGATTTTGACAGCCCCTGCCGTGCTATAACCTGACGGTCGGTTGGACTTGTTCACAAATATTTACACATCAGACATACTGATGCAACCCTGGCATTAATGAAACGCGGCTTCTACACCATCATGTCGGCGCAGTTCTTCAGTTCGCTGGCTGATAACGCGCTTTTTGTCGCCGCGATTCAACTGCTCAGGTCTGAGAACGCACCGGCCTGGCAGCAAGCCGCATTGGTGCCGATGTTTGCGCTGTTCTATGTGATTCTTGCGCCTTTCGTCGGTGCGTTTGCAGACTCAATGCCCAAGGGCCGTGTGATGCTGATCAGCAACACCATCAAGATCGTCGGTTGCTTGATGATGCTGTTTGGCACGCACCCGCTGATGTCTTATGCGATTGTCGGCCTGGGTGCCGCCGCGTATTCGCCCGCCAAGTACGGCATCTTGACTGAGCTGCTGCCTGCCTCCCAACTCGTCAAGGCGAATGGCTGGATTGAGGGGCTGACGATCGGTTCCATCATCCTGGGCGTGTTGCTGGGCGGGCAACTGGTGGGGGCGACGGTGTCCAAGCTGCTGTTGAACATTGACTTGCCTTTAATCACCACCAATATTGACACTGCGCCAGAGGCTGCCATCAGCGTACTGATTTTTGTGTATCTGTTGGCTGCGTTGTTCAATACCCGCATTCCCCACACCGGCGTCGAGATGCGGCCTTTGCCCAAGCGCATCGTCACCCTGTTGCCTGATTTTTGGGTCTGCAACATGCGGCTATGGCGTGACAAGCTGGGGCAGATATCGCTCGCCTCCACCACGCTGATCTGGGGTGCGGCGGGCAATTTAAAAACGGTGGTGTTGACCTGGGCTGCGATTGCGCTGGGCTATTCCGTCACCCAAGCCTCGGCCCTGCAAGGTGTGGTGGCGATTGGCATGGCTGTGGGTGCCGTGGTGGCGTCAATGCGCATGCGTCTGGTCGATGGGCCGCGCGTCATCCCCATGGGCATTGCGATGGGTGCGGCGGTGATCGCGCTGATCTTCATCAACAACGTCTGGGTGGCGGCTCCGTTTCTCATTCTGCTTGGCGCTTTAGGCGGCTTCATGGTGGTGCCGATGAACGCGCTCTTGCAACACCGGGGCCATAACCTGATGGGGGCTGGGCGTTCGATTGCAGTGCAGAACTTCAATGAAAACCTGTCCATCCTCGTGCTCGGCCTGGCCTACAGTTTGTCCGCTGGGCTGGGGCTATCGCCCTTCGCGGCGATAGCCGGGTTTGGCCTCATCGTGGCCGGGGTGATGTTCTTGATCTACCGCTGGCACCAAAGCAATTGCGTTCATCACAAGGCCGAGGTTGAGCATTTGCTGGACATTGCTCGCAATGACAATCTGCATGGCTGATGTGCTGTTGACGTAGCAAAGCGGATTGACCCAACTACCCGTCATCTACCTGGCCGCTTTGGCCCTGACTCTCAACGCCTTTGTCTGGGGTGTTTCGTGGTGGCCATTTCGCGCGCTGCAAGGCCATGGTCTGCATCCGCTGTGGGCCACGGCGATGATCTACCTGTTTGCGGTGATTTGCGTCACCCTCGTTCGCCCGGCGGCGTGGCGCAGCATGAGCAAACCTTCATTGCTGTGGCTGCTGATGCTGGCTTCGGGCCTCACCAACGTTGTCTTTAACTGGGCGGTGACGGTGGGCGATGTGGTGCGCGTGGTGCTGCTGTTTTACCTCATGCCCGGCTGGGTCGTGCTGCTGGCTTGGCCGTTGTTGGGCGAGAAGCCCACAGCGGGTTCGCTCATGCGATTGGCCCTGGCTTTCGTCGGCGTAGTGATCGTGCTCAAAACGTCAGAGTCGCCTTGGCCCGTACCCGAGAGTCTGGCGGACGGCTTGGCGCTGATGGGCGGTTTCAGCTTTGCGCTCACCAACGTCTTGCTGCGAAAGCTCAACCAAACGCCCGAAGAGGCGCGCATGCTGGCGATGTTTGGTGGCGGCGCGGTGATGGCGTTGATCGCCGCCCTCTTGGGCATGAATGGAGGTCTGGTCACGCCCATCCCCGCGCTGGCGTGGCCGTGGGTCAGCTTGGCCATCGCGCTTGGCCTGGCCTTTTTGGCGGGTAACCTGGCACTGCAGTACGGTGCCGCCCGCTTGAGCGCCAGCACCACGTCGCTGATCATGTTGACCGAAGTCCTCTACGCCAGTGTGTCGGCCACGCTCTTGGGTGCCGGTGAGCTGACGATGCGTACGATACTGGGAGGTGCCTTGATCCTGCTGGCTTCGCTGCTGGCGGTGAGGCGATAACTGTGAGCGCTAACTTTACATTACCCCGGTAATCGAGTACGATATCGCGATGCTGCAAAGTCAATCCAAACTCACCTCCCAAGGGCAGGTTTCCGTGCCTGCCGCAGTTCGCCAGGCATTGGCGCTCACCCCCGGCTCGACGCTGGTGTGGATGCACGAAGGTGGGCGGGTCACGGTGCAGCGCGCCGTGCGGCACAGCACAGCGGACGTGCATGCAGCGCTGTTTGAAGGCGGGGCCACAGAAGCCGCGCCAAAAACACTTGCTCAGTTGAAACAAGGAATTCGCGAGCACATCAAATCCCGCCATGCTCGCCGTTGACACCAACGTGCTTGTTCGCATGCTGGCCCGCGATGACGCAAGGCAAGCCCGGCTGGCTGATCTATTTGCGGCCAAAGGCGCGTGGGTTTCCCACCTGGTGCTGGCCGAGGCGATGTGGGTGCTGGACGCCGTCTATGCCCGCACCCCGGCACAGCTTGCAGCGGCTCTGCGGCTTTTGCTGGCGCACGAAAGCCTTGTGCTTCAAGATGCTGACACTGTCAGCGCCGCACTTGATCACTTTGAATTGAAGCCACGCTTGAGGTTTTCGGATTGCCTGGTTCTGGAAATTGCCCGCAAGGCCGGGCATCTGCCGCTGGGTACATTTGACAAAGCCCTGGCAAAGCTCAGCGGCGCACAGAAAATCTAAAAAATCGACACAATGCATTTTTTTGATTGGAGCCTCGCATGTCCGCCGTCTACAATTTTTCAGCCAACAGCATCCAGGGCAAAGCCGTCAAACTGAGCCAGTACAAAGGCAAAGCCATGCTGATCGTCAACACCGCCAGTGCCTGTGGCTTCACACCGCAGTTTGGCGGGCTTGAGGAGTTGCACAAATCCTATGGCTCAAAAGGCTTGGTGGTACTGGGCTTTCCGTGCAACCAGTTTGGCGCGCAAGACAGCGGCAGCAACGGCGAGATCGCCGAGTTTTGTCAGCTCAATTACGGCGTGAGTTTTCCGATGATGGAGAAAATCGATGTGAACGGCAGCGGCGCGCATCCGCTGTACCAATGGCTCAGCGCCGAAGCGCCAGGCCTCTTGGGCAGCAAGGCCATCAAGTGGAATTTCACCAAGTTTTTGATTGGCAAAGATGGCGCGGTGATCAAACGCTATGCGCCGACAGACACGCCTGCGGGCATGGCGAAGGATATTGAAGCGGCGTTGGCAGGGTGATCAGCGATGGTGCATATATTATAGCACTAAATCTAATAAATACGAGAGCTAAAGGCCTATTTGATCGGGAATTTCGCCGTTTTAGGCTTGTTTCAAAATAAATTAACTTATGGATTAATTTTTTAACTTGCACCCGCTTCTCGCAAAAACTGAGCCAAAGATTTGTCCGGCTCGTCGCGAAAAGTGTCTGGCAGCAGCTCCAGGGCTTCGATCCGATCCAGCCGAAAGTTGCGAAAGCCTTGTCGTGATTCGCACCATGCCGCCAGCGTCCACACCTTGCCCCAGAAGAAGCAGCCCAGGGGGCGCACCACGCGCTGGCTTTGCCGCCCCGCGAGATCGCTGTAGTTAAAACTTAAGCGGCGCCGCGCGTGCACTGCTTCACGCGAGGTTTGCAGTGTTTGGGAGGTCTGCTGCGACAGCATGCCGATGCTGATCAATGGTGCGTACAGCGCCAGGCTTTCTGCCGCAGCACGCTTAGCCAAGGGCAATACCGACAGAATTTTGCCCAGCGCGTTTTCAGCATCGCGCGCCAACGCGGTATCGAGCCAAGCCTGCGCCAGCCGTACCGCGGCGACCAGCGATTTGGCCTCATCTTGCGTGAACATCAGGGGCGGCAGCTCAAAGCCCGCGCCGAGTCGGTAGCCCACACCCGCCTCGCCTTCAATCGGCACGCCCTGGTGCTGCAAATCGGCCACATCGCGGTACACCGTGCGCTCTGACACTTCCAGCCGCTCGGCCAGAAACGCCGCTGTCGTGAGGCTGCGGCCCCGGATGAGCTGGACAATGTGAAACAGACGATCAGCACGGCGCATGGGGAATTCTGGGGTCGGCGGGGCGGGATTGGTAGCCGGACTTTACCCAAATACGCCAGCGCTAAATCAAGCCAGTGCGTGCAAACCCACCCGGTTGCCGTCCAGATCCATGATGTGCGCAAAGAAGCCCATGCCGTCTGGTAGCGCCACACGTGGGCACGCCATGGTGGCACCTGCGGCCAAGGCGCGCGCCAGCGCGGCATCCAGCAATGGCGAGGCATCCAGGTAAATCAGCGGGCCTTGAGCGCCGGGTGGCGGCGCGCTGGGGCCGCATATCAGCGTGCCGCCCACGCCGTCGCCTTCGCCCGCATACGGAAATACCGCACCCTGCGACGGCCCCATGGGCTCTGGGCGCAATTTGCAGCTCAGCACGGTCTCGTAAAAAGTCTGAGACTTGGCCAGATCCAGCGTGGGGATTTCAAACCAGGTGATCGCGTTTTTGAGGGGGTTTGTCATGAGTTACTCCAAAGTTGTTGAGGACTGAATGGTGCGCCAGGGCTGCTGACAACGCTATGTCAGTAGCCTTTCAGTAGCTTTTCAATGGACTGCAAATCACTTTGCATCGTGTCCAACTGACCCCAGTTCAGTTATTATCTGACTCTTGGTCA
>JANNFW010000029.1:0-9576 GCA_031380235.1 Rhodoferax sp.
TGCGTTTGACATTGAATACCGATGGTCTTGCGATTCAACGGGATTGGTTTGATGGCAGTCGCAGCAATCGTTCACACCAGAGGCGTGGAGCAGCGTCGCGCCATCGCCAAAGCCATCACGCTGCTGGAGTCCACCCGCGCAGACCATCGCGCGCAGGCAGATGAGCTGATGACCAGTCTGATGCCACACACCGGAAAGTCGTTTCGTTTGGGCATCAGTGGCGTGCCTGGCGTCGGAAAGTCCACATTCATTGAAGTTCTTGGGCTGTATTTGATTGGGCTTGGGTATCGGGTAGCGGTGCTCACGGTCGACCCATCGTCCACCGTATCGGGTGGCTCCATTCTGGGTGACAAAACGCGGATGGAAAAGCTGTCCATGCATGACATGGCCTATATCCGCCCGAGCCCGACCAGCGGAACACTTGGTGGCGTCGCTGAGAAAACCCGTGAGGCGATGCTGGTCTGCGAAGCGGCGGGGTACGACATCGTCATCGTTGAGACTGTGGGTGTGGGGCAAAGCGAGACTGCGGTGGCCAGCATGACCGACATGTTTGTGCTGATGCAGTTGCCCAATGCCGGCGATGACTTGCAGGCCATTAAAAAAGGTGTGATGGAGTTAGCCGACTTGGTCGTGATTAACAAGGCGGACATCGACCCCGATGCGGCAATGCGGGCTGAGGCGATGCTGACCTCCAGTCTGAGGCTGCTGGGCATGCATGGCAACCCTGCGAATGATCCGCATGTCGAAAAGAACTGGCAGCCGCGGGTCCTTCAACTCAGCGCGCTGCTTGGGCATGGTGTCGATACGTTTTGGGCGGCGGTGCAGCAGTTCAAATCGCTGCAAACCGGAAACGGCCGGTTCGCCGCGCGCAGGCAGCAGCAGTCCCTGGCGTGGATGTGGGAGCGAATTGACGCAGGCTTGAAGCAGTCGTTTCGCGCGCATCCGCAGGTGCGCGAACTGCTACCCGTCTTTACCGAAGAAGTCCGTCGCGGACAACTTTCAGCCTCGATTGCAGCAAGAAAATTACTCTCTGCTGTCGAATTAAAAAATTAATTAGCTATTTATTCAGTAGAGAAACATATGCACGATATCCTTGAACAACTAGAAGCCAAACGCGAACTCGCCCGAATGGGCGGTGGTCAAAAACGCATCGATGCGCAGCACAAAAAAGGCAAGTTGACGGCCCGCGAACGGCTTGAACTGCTGCTGGACGAAGGCACGTTTGAAGAGTGGGACATGTTTGTGGAGCACCGCTGCGTGGACTTCGGCATGGAGCAGCAGAAGATTCCGGGAGATGGCGTGGTCACAGGCTACGGCATGATCAACGGACGCCTGGTGTTCGTCTTCAGCCAGGACTTCACCGTGTTTGGTGGCGCACTGTCTGAGGCGCATGCCGAGAAAATCTGCAAGGTGATGGATCAGGCCATGAAAGTTGGCGCACCGGTGATCGGGCTCAACGACTCGGGCGGCGCGCGCATTCAGGAGGGTGTGGCCAGCTTGGGCGGCTACGCGGATGTGTTTCAGCGCAACGTGATGGCCAGCGGTGTGGTGCCGCAGATCAGCATGATCATGGGGCCGTGCGCAGGTGGCGCGGTTTACTCTCCAGCGATGACCGATTTCATCTTCATGGTCAAAGACTCGTCGTACATGTTTGTGACGGGGCCTGAAGTCGTCAAGACGGTTACACATGAGGAGGTGACCGCCGAAGAGCTCGGCGGAGCCATCAGCCACACCACTCGCAGTGGCGTAGCGGACTTGGCATTTGAGAATGATGTGGAGGCGCTGCTGATGCTGCGCCGCCTCTACAACTACCTGCCGCTTAACAACCGTGAGAAAGCGCCCGTGCGCAAAAGCGGCGACCCGGCTGATCGTATGGACATGAGTCTGGACACACTTGTGCCAGACAACGCGAACAAGCCCTATGACATGAAAGAGCTGATCATCAAAACGGTGGATGATGGAGACTTTTTTGAATTGCAGCCGGAGTACGCGAAGAACATCGTCGTCGGCTTTGCCCGGATGGAAGGCCAGACCATCGGCATCGTTGCCAATCAGCCACTCGTGCTGGCGGGCTGTCTGGACATCAAGAGTGCCATCAAGGCTGCACGCTTTGTGCGGTTCTGCGATGCGTTCAATATTCCTGTGATCACCTTTGTGGATGTGCCAGGCTTCATGCCGGGTACCGCACAAGAATACGGTGGCATCATCAAGCACGGTGCCAAGCTGCTGTATGCCTACGCTGAGTGCACGGTGCCCAAGATCACCGTCATCACCCGCAAAGCGTATGGCGGTGCCTACGATGTGATGAGTTCCAAGCACCTGCGTGGCGATGTCAATTTCGCTTGGCCCAATGCCGAAATTGCCGTGATGGGTGCGAAGGGCGCGGTGGAGATCATCTTTCGTGAAGATAAAAGTGATCCCGCCAAGATCAGCACCCGCGAGGCGGAGTACAAAACCCGCTTCGCAAACCCGTTCATCGCAGGTGCCAGAGGCTTCATTGATGATGTGATTCTGCCGCATGAAACCCGCAAACGCATTTGCCGGTCACTGGTCATGCTCAAGGCCAAGAAGCTTGAGAATCCGTGGCGCAAGCATGGGAATATCCCTCTTTGATCCCTCAGAAAATCAGCACCATGTTCACAAAAATCCTGATCGCCAACCGTGGCGAAATTGCTTGCCGGGTCATCAAAACAGCTCGCAAAATGGGCATCAAAACGGTCGCGGTTTACTCCGATGCCGACAAAGATGCGCGCCACGTCGCCTTAGCGGATGAGGCGATCAATATCGGCCCTGCACCCAGTCGAGACAGCTACTTGGTGGCCGATAAAATCATTGCGGCCTGCAAACAGACTGGCGCTCAAGCGCTACACCCCGGCTATGGATTCTTGAGTGAAAACGCAGCTTTTGCCAAGCGCGTTGAAGAGGAAGGCCTAGTTTTCATCGGCCCTAAGCATTACTCCATTGCTGCAATGGGCGACAAGATTGAATCAAAAAAACTCGCAGGCAAGGCGGGCGTGAACTGCATTCCTGGCGTGAACGATGCGATTGAAACAGCGGAGAAAGCTGTCGAGATCGCCAAAGGAATCGGCTATCCGGTGATGATCAAGGCCAGCGCAGGTGGGGGTGGCAAGGGTCTGCGCGTGGCGCATGATGACAAAGAAGCCTTTGAAGGATTCACCAGTTGCCGCAACGAGGCGCGCAACAGCTTTGGTGATGACCGCGTTTTTATTGAGAAATTTGTGGAAGAGCCACGCCACATTGAGATTCAACTGCTGGGCGACAGCCACGGCAATGTCATCTACCTGAACGAGCGGGAGTGCTCGATTCAGCGGCGGCATCAGAAGGTGATCGAAGAGGCGCCGTCTCCGTTTATTAGCGATGCGACGCGCGAAGCTATGGGCGAGCAGGCAGTGGCGTTGGCCAAGGCGGTTAAGTATGAAAGTGCTGGTACGGTTGAGTTTGTGGTAGGCAAGGATCAGAGCTTTTACTTTCTGGAGATGAATACGCGCTTGCAGGTAGAGCATCCGGTCACCGAATGCATCACCGGGCTGGATTTGGTCGAACTGATGATTCGCGTCGCGGCGGGTGAAAAGCTACCCATTGCTCAAAAAGACGTGAAGCGTGATGGTTGGGCCATAGAGTGCCGAATCAATGCAGAAGACCCGTTTCGTAACTTTTTGCCATCCACGGGCAGGCTGGTGCGGTTCAAGCCGCCGGCAGAGACCATGTTTGCGTCAGACACCCAGGCATTGCACGGCATCCGTGTTGATACCGGTGTTGAAGACGGTGGCGAGATTCCGATGTTTTACGACTCCATGATCGCCAAGCTGGTCGTGCATGGCAAAGACAGGCTGGAGGCCATCGCCAAGATGCGTGAGGCGTTGAACGGGTTTGTGATTCGCGGTATCAGCAGCAACATTCCCTTCCAGGCAGCGTTGCTGGCGCATCCCAAATTCGTTGCTGGCGATTTCAACACCGGCTTCATTGCCGAAAACTACGCAAAAGGGTTCAGAGCGGAAGATGTTCCGCACGACGACCCTGATTTCCTGATTGCGCTGGCCGCTTTTGTCAACCGACGTATTCTGGGCCGCGCGGCGGGGATCAGCGGCCAGATGGAAGGCCATGAGATGGCGGTGGGTGAGGCGTTTGTGGTGGTGACACTCGGACAGACGGGCGAAAAGACTTCGACCTCCGTCATGGTGACTGATTTCGAGGGGCGTACCGGCTCCAGTTCGGTGAGCGTTTCAGACAAAAACTACAAAATCTGTAGCAGCTATCGCCTTGGTGGAAGTCGCATCATCGGCACTTGCAACGACCAGCGTTTTACCGCACAGATTGAGCGGGGGCTTGGGCGCAGCAAAAACCCGTTGGCACTGCGCGTGGTTCACAACGGGACGCAAATTGAGGTGCTGGTGCTTTCCAAACGCGCAGCAGAACTGCATGCGCTGATGCCTTATAAATCTCCCCCCGACATGAGCCGTTACGTGCTGTCTCCCATGCCTGGCTTGCTGGTCGAAGTGGCCGTGCAGCCCGGTCAAAAAGTGCTGATGGGTGAGCGCGTGGCTGTGATTGAAGCCATGAAGATGGAAAACGTGCTGTTTGCTTCGGCGGACGGCATCGTCGGCAAGGTGCTGGCTGCCAAAGGCGAGTCTTTAGCGGTCGATCAACCTATTCTCGAATTCGCTTAAAGTTCTAGTTTGTTGTTAAAACTGAAGGAGACAGACATGAACGTGCAGGAATTTGAAGCCTCGTTGCAGGCCGAACTGTATGACGAAATTATTCCGATTGAAAAGGCACCGGGCTACCAGTTGGGTGAGCATCATCATCCGTTCGATGCTTGCGCGATGATCACTGCGGGCGAGATTCAGATCTCGGTGGATGGTGATGCACGAACCTACCGTGTCGGTGATGTTTTTCGCGTTCCCGCGCAGACTGTTCACACAGAAGCGGCTGGCCCTGCTGGCGTGCAGTATCTGGCGGGCCGAAGGCACATCAAGACTTCATGACGCGCCCCTTCAAGGTGCTGGGCATACAGCAAATCGCCATCGGTGGCACCAGCAAAGATCGCCTGCGAAAATTATGGGTTGATATGCTCGGGCTGGAGGTGACAGGCAATTTCGTCAGTGAGAGCGAGAACGTTGACGAGGATATTTGCGCCATCGGCAGCGGGCCGTTCAAGGTTGAGGTTGACTTGATGCAACCTCTGGATCTGTACAAAAAGCCGGCGGTGCACACGACGCCGCTGAACCACGTGGGCCTGTGGATTGATGATCTGCCCAGGGCTGTGGAATGGCTCAGTGCCCAAGGTGTGCGATTTGCTCCCGGTGGCATACGCAAGGGTGCAGCCGGGTTTGACATTTGCTTCCTGCATCCAAAGTCCAACGACGAGTTTCCCATTGCGGGCGAGGGGGTGCTGATTGAGCTGGTACAGGCACCGGCGGAAGTGGTTCACGCCTTCTCAGCATTGGCCAAGCACGGGTGACTTGAAAGCGACAGCCTGCGGGATTTACCCGAGGGTGCGCAGTCTCCAAACTGGCTAGACTGTTTTTATGCCGCGATGGGGTTGCCGAACTAAGGCGCTGCGCAATGCGGGAGCTGAGAAATAGGAGTCCAGTTTTGCATCCAACTGACATCGCCAATCCGTCTTACTTCCACAAAGTCGTCGATTGCCAATGGGCTTGCCCAGCCCACACCCCCGTTCCTGAATACATCCGTTTGATTGGCCAGGGTCGCTACAGCGATGCCTACATGGTCAATTGGGTGTCGAATGTTTTCCCCGGTATTTTGGGTCGTACCTGTGATCGGCCTTGCGAGCCTGCCTGTCGGCGCAGTCGGGTTGAAGAGGGCGACAACCCAGCGCCGGAGCCTGTCGCGATTTGCAGGCTGAAGCGGGTCGCTGCTGACATGAAGTCGGACGTGACCCAGCGTATGCCCAAAATATCGCCGAAAAATGGCAAACGCATCGCGTGCATCGGCGCAGGCCCGGCATCGCTCACGGTTGCGCGTGATCTGGCACCGCTCGGGTATGACGTGACCGTCTTTGACGGTGAAGCCAAGGCCGGTGGTTTTATGTGGTCGCAGATTCCGCGATTTCGCCTGCCAGAGTCCGTGATTGACGAGGAGACGGGTTACATCCTCGACATGGGCGTCCACTTCAAGAGCCGCCAACGAGTCGACTCGATGAAAGCACTGCTTGCGCAGAATTTTGATGCGGTGTTTGTCGGCTGCGGCGCGCCACGCGGGCGTGATTTGCAGCTTCCTGGCCGACAGGCGATCACGGAGAACATCCACATTGGTATTGACTGGCTGGCGTCCGTGTCGTTCGGCCACATCACCAGCATCGGCAAGCGCGTTATTGTTTTGGGCGGTGGCAACACGGCGATGGACTGCTGCCGCTCGTCGCGTCGCCTGGGCGGTACCGACGTGAAGGTGATTGTGCGCAGCGGTTTTGACGAAATGAAAGCCTCGCCTTGGGAGAAAGAGGATGCGCAGCATGAGGGCATTCCCATCATCAACTTCCACGTTCCCAAGACCTTTGAGCATGACAACGGCAAACTGACCGGTATGACGTTCGAGGTCGTCAAGGCGGTCTACAACGACAAGGGCGAGCGCAGCCTGGTGTCCACGGGCGTGCCCGACGTGCTGGTGCCGTGTGATGCCGTGCTGATCGCCGTTGGGCAAGAAAACGCCTTCCCCTGGATTGAAAAAGACGCCGGCATCGCCTTTGACAAGTGGGGCTTGCCGGTGCTGAACAAAGAAAGCTTTCAAGCCAGCATTCCGCATGTTTTTTTTGGCGGCGACTCTGCTTTCGGCCCCAAAAATATCATCACTGCCGTTGCGCATGGGCATGAAGCAGCAGTGTCGATTGATCGATTGCTCAACGGCGAAGACGTGAACCGTCGCCCTGACCCGATGACCAACTTGATGTCCGCGAAAATGGGCATTCACGAGTGGGCGTATGACAACGACACCTCCAACGACCTGCGCTACAAAGTGCCTTGGGCCAAGGCGGAAATCGCCTTGGCCAGCATCAAGGTCGAAGTGGAACTTGGCTTCGATGTCGCCACCGCTTTTAAGGAGGCGCAGCGCTGCCTGAACTGCGACGTGCAAACCGTCTTCACCCAAGAAACCTGCATTGAATGCGACGCGTGTGTGGACATCTGCCCGATGGACTGCATTACCTTCACCGCCAACAGTGACGAGCCAGACTTGCGCACCCGGCTGAGTGCGCCAGCGCTGAATTTGAGTCAGGATCTGTATGTATCCGGTGTGATGAAAACCGGTAACGTGATGGTGAAGGATGAAGACGTCTGCCTGCACTGCGGTTTATGCGCCGAGCGGTGCCCGACCGGCGCTTGGGACATGCAGAAATTTCTGCTCAACACCACCAAGGCCGGTACGGCGAGTCGTGATGGTCCGCCAAAAGTCGCGCCAGTTCGCACAGGAGTGGTGGCATGAAGCGGATTGAAGCGGTTAACGACTTTGTCATCAAGTTCGCCAACGTGAATGGCTCTGGGTCTGCGTCGGCCAATGAGCTTTTCGCCAAAGCGATTTTGCGCATGGGCGTGCCTGTGAGCCCCCGCAATATTTTCCCGAGCAATATTCAGGGCTTGCCGACCTGGTACGAGGCGCGTGTGTGCGAAAAAGGGTACTTAGGCAGACGCGGCGGTATCGACATGATGGTGGCAATGAACCCGCAGACTTGGGATGCGGATCTGGCCGAAATCGACACTGGTGGCTATCTGTTCTACGACAGTACCAAGCCGCTGCCGAAGTCGAAGTTTCGCGATGACGTGCACGTCATCGGCATGCCGCTGACCGAAATCTCCAACGCGATCTACCCCGATCCACGGCAGAGGCAACTGTTCAAAAACATCATCTACGTGGGCGCGTTGAGCAAGCTGCTGAATGTCGAGGCAGAAGTTATTGAAAAGCTCTTCGCTGAGCAATACAAGGGTAAAGAGAAGCTGCTGGACTCCAACGTGCGGGCGTTGCACTTGGGCCGTGACTTTGCCAAGGAACATCTGGATGGCGCTTTGGGCATTCGTGTTCAGCGGACCGATAAGGTGGGCGACTTGATCTTGGTAGAAGGCAATGCCGCAGCAGCCTTGGGATGTGTTTATGGCGGCGCTACCGTGGCGGCGTGGTACCCGATCACGCCATCTTCATCGGTTGCTGAGGCGTTCCAGAAATACTGCGCCAAGTACCGGGTTGATCCCACGACGGGCCAAAACAACTACGCCATCGTTCAGGCTGAGGACGAGATCGCCTCCATCGGTATGGTGGTGGGTGCCGGATGGAACGGTGCTCGCGCTTTCACCGCCACTTCAGGCCCCGGCGTTTCACTCATGACAGAGTTCATTGGACTGGCGTACTTTGCGGAGATCCCGGTGACGATCATCAACGTGCAGCGGGGCGGGCCGTCCACCGGTATGCCCACGCGCACGCAGCAGGCCGATATTCTCTCGTGCGCCTACGCGTCGCATGGCGACACCAAGCATGTGCTGCTTTTTCCAGAAGACCCCTATGAGTGCTTTGAACACGCAGCGGCGGCGCTTGATTTGGCAGATCGACTGCAAACACCCGTGTTCATGATGACCGATCTTGACATCGGCATGAACCAGCGCTTGTGCAAGCCCTTCACCTGGGCGCAGGGCAGGGACTATGACCGTGGCAAAGTCATGACGGCAGAGGAGCTTGAATCTGGCAAGGATTTTGGCCGCTACAAAGACGTTGACGGCGACGGCATTCCCTGGCGCACGCTGCCCGGCACGCACGCCACCAAGGGCAGCTATTTCACCCGTGGTACGACGCGAAATGCCTATGCCCAGTACTCCGAGCGTGGCCCGGATTACATCTACAACGTCGAGCGGCTTCTTAAAAAATTCAAAACCGCTGCAACGTTGGTGCCACAACCCAAAGTTCGCAGTGCAGCGCATAAAACTCGTCTGGGTGTGATCTATTTTGGCTCCACCAGTCCGGCAATGCATGAAGCACTGGACGCGCTGACCGATGCGGATATCCATGTCGATGCGATGCGGCTGTGTGCCTTCCCGTTTCCTTCCTCGGTCGCCGAGTTCATTGCCGCGCATGAGCAGGTCTACGTCGTTGAGCAAAACCGCGACGGGCAAATGCACACCTTGCTGGTGAGCGAGCTGGACATTGATCCGGCGCGCCTCGTGCGTGTGTTGCATTTCGATGGCACGCCCATCACTGCGCGATTCATCACGGGTGCTATCACGCGCCATGTGCACGCGATGGCCATTGAACCCCATCGTGCGCAAGCCAAGGCGGCTGCGATCAAGGAGACCGTATGACCTACCTGGCCAAACCCCGCCTTCACCATCCGTCGTTGACACCCAATGAGGTGGGGTACACACGGCGCGACTACGAAGGCAAAGTCTCGACCCTCTGCGCGGGGTGTGGGCACGACTCGATCTCAGCGGCCATCATCCAGGCCTGCTACGAACTGAACATTGAACCGCATCGCGTTGCCAAGCTCTCGGGCATTGGGTGCAGCTCCAAAACGCCCGACTACTTTTTGGGAGCCTCGCACGGCTTCAACACGGTGCATGG
>JANNFW010000039.1:0-5068 GCA_031380235.1 Rhodoferax sp.
ACGTCGCACGTCTGCGTGAGTTGAGTCCATTGTGGGATATGTTCCAAGAAGGCATTGATATTTCCACCATCCAGTGGGCGGCGCATTAAAGATTAAAGAGGTAAACCAAATGGCATATTCTGAAAAAGTCGTTGATCACTATGAAAACCCTCGCAACGTCGGCAGCTTTGAAAAGGGCGACGACACCGTAGGCACCGGCATGGTCGGCGCACCGGCTTGCGGCGACGTGATGAAGCTGCAAATCAAGGTCAACCCGCTGACGGGCGTGATTGAAGACGCGCGCTTCAAGACGTACGGCTGCGGCTCGGCGATTGCATCATCATCGCTGGTTACGGAGTGGGTCAAAGGCAAAACGCTCGATCAAGCGGCTGCGCTGAAAAACAGCCAGATCGCCGAAGAGTTGGCCCTGCCGCCCGTTAAAATCCACTGCTCCATCCTGGCCGAAGATGCCATCAAGGCAGCGGTGGATGATTACAAGAAAAAGCACCTTTCACCGCACGCCGCGCAAATAGAAGTCCCCCAAGCCGCCTGACATGCCAGTTACCGTTACAGAGGCCGCTGCCCGCCACGTCAACCGCTACCTCACTAAACGAGGCAAGGGCGTGGGTGTGCGCCTGGGTGTCAAAACGACAGGCTGCTCGGGCCTTGCGTACACGCTGGAGTATGTTGACGAACTGGCGCCCGAAGACATCGTTTTCGAAGGCCATGGCGTCAAAGTGTTGGTGGACCCGAAAAGCCTCGCCTATATTGACGGCACCCAGTTGGACTTCACGCGTGAAGGTCTCAATGAAGGCTTCAAATTCAACAACCCCAATGAACGCGACAAGTGCGGCTGCGGTGAATCGTTCCGTGTTTGATGCTGCTTCAGTCGTCATCCAACCCAGCAGCCCGTTAGACTCCCGCGTCGCACCGCTGCTGGTTGAGCTAGACGCTTATCTTTACCGCGTCTACCCGGTTGACGAGTTCCCGCCGGAAATCAATCACATCGTCGATCCGCAGGCGCTGACGCATCCCTCCGTGACTTTTGTTGTCGCCTGGTCGGCTGGCGATGCCTTGGGCTGCGGTGCCATGCGGCGCATGACAGACGAAGAGGGCACCTACGGCGAAATCAAGCGCATGTTTGTCAAACCCGAAGTCCGTGGACACAGCATCGCCGAGAAAGTTCTGAATCATCTGGATGCTGTTGCGCGCAGCGAAGGTATCACGCGCCTGCTGCTGGAATCGGGTGTGCGTCAACCCGAGGCGATTCGACTTTACGAGCGCTGTGGCTACTCGGTGCGTGGCAGTTTTGGCGGCTACGCGGAAGGGTTTGTCAGCGTCTTTATGGAAAAATCGTTGATGGAGAACGTGCTGTGAGCCTACCCAGCCTTCAATCCAATGATTTTGAGTTGTTCGCGCTGCTTCAGCAGTTTGCACAAGACCGCTTGGCCATTGACGCGCGCTGGAAAGACTTGCAGCGTGAAGCCCACCCCGACAAATTTGCCGCCCAGGGTGCCAGTGCGCAACGTGTGGCGATGCAATGGTCGGTGCGTATCAATGAAGCCTACCAGCGTCTCAAAGATCCCTTGAAGCGTGCTGCCTATCTCTGTGAATTGAATGGCGCACCCGTCAATGCCGAGAACAACACCGCGATGCCGGCTGAATTCTTGATGCAGCAGATGCAGTGGCGTGAGAGCTTGGAGGAGGCGACGAGCCTCGATGATGTTTATGAAATAACCTCTAAGCTGTCTGATTCAAAGCAAGAACTGCTTCAAAAATGTGAGCTACTGCTGGATCAGGCGCATGACTACCCGGCCGCCGTTGCTCAGGTGCGGGCGTTGATGTTCCTGGATCGTTTTGGGTCTGACGTTGAAAAACGCCTTGACGAGGTGGAATCGCAACTCAGTCGTGCTCTTTGACCTCTGAACGAAGACTGACTTAGTTTCCCGAACCTATGGCGCTCCTGCAAATCTCTGAACCTGGCCAATCGCCCAAACCGCATGAGCGGCGCATCGCGGTGGGCATTGATCTGGGCACCACGCATTCGCTGGTCGCTGCTGTGCGTAGTGGCGTTGCCGAGTGCCTGCCGGATGAAGCGGGGCGCGTTCTGCTGCCGTCTGTCGTGCGCTATATGGCGGATGACAAACGCCAAATCGGCTTTGACGCTCTCACGTCCATAGCAACCGACCCCGAAAACACCGTTGCCTCAGCCAAGCGCTTCATGGGTCGCAGTCTGGCCGATGTGAAAGATTCTGCCAAGCTGCCCTATCGGTTCATCGATCACAAAGGCATGCTGGGTTTGCAAACTGTTGCGGGTGAAAAGTCGCCCGTTGAGGTCAGCGCCGATATCTTGGCGACCCTACGCTACCGCGCCGAAAACACCTTCAACGACGATATTTTTGGCGCGGTGATCACGGTACCCGCGTACTTTGACGATGCCCAGCGCCAGGCCACCAAAGACGCGGCTAAGCTGGCGGGCTTCAACGTGTTGCGTCTCATCAATGAGCCCACCGCAGCGGCGATTGCCTATGGCTTGGACAATGCGAGTGAAGGCGTTTATGCGATTTATGACTTGGGCGGAGGCACGTTTGACATCTCCATCCTGCGCTTGACGCAAGGCGTTTTTGAAGTCATTTCGACGGGTGGTGATTCAAGTTTGGGCGGTGACGATTACGACCAGGCCTTGGCCGATTGGGTACTTGCGCAGGTCGGCGTGCAGGTGCAGGGCGCGGGCGACAAAGCGGCCGTCAAACTTGCAGCGCGAGCGTGCAAGGAGAAGCTGTCTACTGCAAATATAGTAGCTTATGACGCTCGTTTAGCGAGTGCTAGGGTTCAATTTGATGTCAAAGTGTCAGATTTTGAGCAATGGACTGCTGATCTGACAGCGCGCACCCTCAGCGCCGTACGCAAGGCTGTGCGCGATGCCAAACTCAAGCCTGAAGACATTCAGGGCGTGGTGATGGTAGGGGGCTCCACCCGCATGCCACAGGTGCGCCGCGAGGTCGCAGAATTCTTTGGTAAAGAGCCGTTGACAAATCTGAACCCGGATGAAGTCGTGGCGCTCGGCGCGGCGATTCAGGCCAACCAGTTGGCCGGCAACAACCCATCGGGCGATTTGCTGCTGCTGGATGTCATCCCGCTGTCGCTCGGCATCGAGACCATGGGTGGTCTAGCGGAGCGAATCGTCCCGCGCAATCAGACCATTCCCACCGCCATGGCGCAGGACTTCACCACCTACAAAGATGGCCAAACCGCGCTGGCTTTGCACGTGGTGCAGGGTGAGCGTGACTTGGTGGCGGATTGCCGCAGCCTGGCGCGCTTTGAGCTGCGCGGCATCCCCCCGATGGTGGCTGGTGCGGCACGCATCCGCGTCACTTTCACCGTCGATGCGGACGGCCTGCTGAACGTCTCTGCGCGAGAGCAGGTTAGCGGTGTTGAGGCGCAAATCGACGTGAAGCCCAGTTACGGTTTGGGCGACGACGTGATTGCGAAAATGCTGCAAGACAGCTTCAGCACTGCCGAAGTGGACATGAAAGCCCGTGCTTTGGCTGAAAGCCGTGTTGATGCTGACCGCATGCTATTGGCCACAGCCAGCGCGCTCAAAGCGGATGCGAATCTGCTCTCAAACGAAGAGCGACGTGATATTGATTCACTTATAAGCGCGCTGCGTTCGACAATCGCGGTTTCGAGCAGTGCCAACGAGATTGAAGCCGCCACAAAAGCACTGGCAGACGGCACCGAGGCCTTCGCGGCTGCTCGGATGAACCGCGGCATTCAAACAGCTTTGGCAGGCAAAAACATCAGTACTGTCTGACCCCAAGAGTTACCAAACATGCCCGTCATCAGAATTCTGCCGCATCCCGAGTACTGCCCCGATGGCGCGGACATCAGCGCTCCGGCAGGCACCTCCATCTGTGAGGCGTTGCTGGACAACCATATCGACATCGAGCACGCCTGCGACATGAGCTGTGCCTGTACCACCTGCCATGTCATCGTGCGCGAAGGCTTTGCGTCCCTCAACGCGCTCGACGAGAACGAAGAAGACCTGTTGGATCGCGCATGGGGACTGGAGCCTAATTCGCGTCTGTCGTGTCAGGCAATCCTGGCGCAGAAAGATGTCACCGTGGAAATTCCAAAGTACACCATCAACCACGCAAAAGAGTTGCACTGATCATGCGCCAGGTTTTTTTAGACACTGAGACCACGGGCCTCTCCCCCGACCAAGGCGACCGAATCATCGAGATCGGCTGCGTCGAGCTGGTCAACCGCAAACTGACGGGCAACAACAAGCACTTCTACCTCAACCCAGGGCGGGACAGCCATGAGGAGGCCCTCAAGGTGCACGGTATCACCACCGAATTTTTGCGCGACAAGCCCAAGTTTGAGGCGGTCGCTGATGAGCTGCTGGACTACATCAAGGGTGCCAATGTCGTCATCCACAACGCGCCGTTTGATCTGGGCTTTTTGAACAAGGAAATGGAACTGCTGGGTCGTCCCGTCTTCAAGCAGTTCGTCGCCAGCGTCACCGACAGTCTGGCCATGGCGAAAGAAATGTACCCCGGCAAGCGCAACGGCCTGGATGCCCTGTGCGATCGCCTGGGCGTAGACAACTCTGGCCGCACTCTGCATGGCGCGTTGCTGGATGCTGAGCTGCTTGCTGATGTCTACATCAATCTCACGCGCGGGCAAGATGCGCTGCTGATCGACACGCCCGCAGCGAGCGAGGCGGGTAACCACCAGGTCAAAGTTGATCTGCGGACTTTCGATCTCACCGTCGTACTGGCCAGTGAATCAGAGACCGTAGCTCACGAAGAGGTGCTTAAGCAAATCGACAAATCAAGCGGTGGCAAAACTGTTTGGCGGATAGCCGCCTGACCCAAGGCTTCATCCCGCAATAGCGATATGGCATAATTCAAGGCTTGACTCGTCGCAGCTTCGGCTCGCGACGGGGTTCAATCAGGGCGGTTAGCTCAGGGGTAGAGCACAGCATTCACACTGCTGGGGTCGGAGGTTCGAAACCTCCACCGCCCACCACGTAAACACTCAGTTCCGCGCTATGGACAACATAGCAGATGCGATCCCCGGCGTA
>JANNFW010000768.1:0-15964 GCA_031380235.1 Rhodoferax sp.
CGAGTAACCCAATTTCAAATTGGCTTGGATCATCGCCCGCTCTGCCAACCTCAGGTGCTCATATCCGTCCTGTGTACCTTCTTGCATGCAACACTCCTTTGATGATTAACGGTAGTGTTGCACTTGGGTTTTGAGTCCGCCAGCTAAATTGTGAACAAATTAAGCCTGTAGCTCT
This sequence comes from Rhodoferax sp., assembly GCA_031380235.1. Classification (GTDB taxonomy): domain Bacteria; phylum Pseudomonadota; class Gammaproteobacteria; order Burkholderiales; family Burkholderiaceae_C; genus JANYCG01. The sequence continues at coordinate 176 of JANNFW010000768.1, forward strand.
CGAATAATGTGCATGGTTAGCTATATAAATAGTAGCATTGCTAATCCGAATTCACCAGCGTCTCCGGGTCTGCCACTTCGCCGCTGATGGCGCGCGTCGCTTGGGCTTGGGTTTGCAGCCAGTCGCAAAACGCGCGAATCTCAGGCCGACTGTTGCTTCGGGGGCCGATGAGGAGCCAATAGGCCATGGGGCTGTCCATTCGGGTTTCGGGCAGCACCTCGATCAGGTCGCCGCGCGCCAGGTTTTCGGCGATCAGCGGCATGCGCGCCAGCACCACGCCCTGGCCGGCCAGCGCGGCTTGCGTCATCTGGTAGGCGTAGTTGAAATACAGCCAGCGTTTGGGTTGAAGCTGCGTTAAGTGCTGCTCGTCAAACCAGCGCCGCCAGCTCAGCCATTCCAGGTGAGTGCGGTGCGCATCGCCCGCTTCAATCAACGAGAACTGCGCAAGGTCTTCGGGTTTTTTGATGCGCGGATTGCTTTTGAGCAGCCATGGGCTGATGACGGGCGCCAACTGCTCGCCAAACATGCGAATCGCACTGCTGGGCATGGCGGCGGCGGGGCCATAGCGAATGGCAAGGTCGATGTCGGCCACGTCCAGATCGACTGCTACGTCAGAGGCGTCAATGCGGATGTCGATGTCCGGGTTGTCGCGCTGAAACACCTCCATGCGCGGGATCAGCCACATCGACGCAAACGAGGCGAATGTGGTGATCGACACGCTCTTTCGCCCCGCGCTTTGGCGAATCTGACGCACCGCGCCGTCAATTTGCGGCAGTGCGCGTGACACCGCCACCAACAGCAGCGCGCCCGCACTGGTGAGCTCCACGGCGCGCGTGTGGCGCAGGAAGAGCGAGGCCCCCACGTCATCCTCCAGCGCCTGAATCTGGCGGCTGACGGCAGATTGCGTGACCGACAGCTCTTCGGAGGCTGCGCGAAAGTTCAGGTGCCGCGCCACCGCTTCGAACGCGCGCAGATGGCCCGCGATGATCGGGCGGGTGCGCAGATGGGTTTGTGAATGGAGCATGTCAGGTATGTTTCGAACAGAAGTGAATTAGTGCTGAATTCGCATCAATAGTGTCTGCGATCTTCATTGGACTTGCAAGTCGCGACGATGCATGATTCCTCCTCACAAGAGTCGCTCATTTTCAACCCCAGCAAGGAGCCCATCATGCGTCAACAATTCGTTTCCAAATCGCAACAATGCCCCAACGCCTTGCGCCGCCTGGGGCCAGCCGGCAGTTGGGTGCTGCCTGCAGGTTGCGCCATCACGCTGGACGTGGCTGACGAGTCCGCTCTGGCCATCACTCAAGGTCGCGTGTGGGCGACTTTTGACGGCCCGCACCAGGGGCCAGCCAATGATTTGGGTGATGTCATCCTCGCAGCGGGTGAGCGCCTGGCCCTGCATGCCGGGCAACGCGTGGTGATCGAGCCCTGGAGCTCGGGCGGCGCACCCTGTGCCAGCCAGAGCGCCTACTTCAGCCTGGAGCACGCGGCCACTCAATAATCCGGCCCCCGATAATTGAGCGCATGGCCCGCCCCAAATCTGCCACCTTCGAATTCAAGCGCGACGACATTCTGAACACGGCTGCGGCCTGCTTTGCCACCAAAAGCTATGCCGCGGCCAGCATGAACGACATTGCCGCCGCCAGCGGCACGTCCAAGGCGCGGCTGTACCACTACTACGGGGCCAAAGAAGCGATATTGTTCGACCTGCTGGACCGCTACACCCAGCGGCTGCTGGCCCTGGTCGGCCACGTTGAAGCAGCCGCCCAGCGCCGCAGCCTGGACGACCGCGCCGCGCTGCACGAGCTGGTGCGCGCGTTTTTGCTCGAATACGAAACCTCGGCCACACGCCATGTCGCCCTGCTCAACGACACCAAATTTTTGGGCGATGAGCAGCGCGAACTCATCCTGAACCGCCAGCGCGACGTAGTCTCCGCCGTCACCCGCTTTTTGCGCCGCGCGTACCCCGAGCGCGTCACTCCCCAGAACCAGACCGCCATCACCATGATGTTGTTTGGCATGATCAACTGGACCTTCACCTGGCTGCGTCCGAAAGGTGCGATGAGCTACAGCGCCTTTGCCGACGAGGTGGTGGCGATGCTCGAAGGCGGACTGACCGCACCGTGACGGTTTGACGGCATTTCAGTAAACTCCAGAATCGCCCATTTGGCGAATCTGGAGAATTCCTTGACCGTCACCCCCACCACCAAAGCCTTCGCCTCGCAAGCCGATCTGGCCGACAAAAAAATCACCTTCGAGCAGCTAAGCCCCCACTGCTGGGCCTACACCGCTGAGGGCGACCCCAATAGCGGCGTGATCATTGGCGACACCTTTATCATGGTCAGCGACGCCACCGCCACCCCAGCGATGGCGCAGGACTTGATCGCCAAGATCCGCACCGTAAGCCACAAGCCCATCAAGTACGTGCTGCTCACCCACTACCACGCCGTGCGCGTGCTGGGCGCCAGCGCCTACGTGGCCGAGGGCGCGACCGAAATCATCGCCAGCCGTGTCACGCTGGAGCTCATCCAAGAGCGCGGTGCGCAAGACATGCAAAGCGAGATCGAGCGGTTTCCGCGTCTGTTTCAAGGGGCTGAAAGCATCCCTGGCCTGACCTGGCCCAGCATGGTGATCGGCGACGGCAAACCGGGTCGCCAAGGCAGCCTGTCGATCAACTTAGGCGGCGTGGTGGTCGAGATTTGGCACCCCGGCCCTGGCCACACGCGCGGCGACACGATTGCGTGGGTCGAGCAAGAAAAGGTTTTGTTCAGCGGCGATTTGGTCGAGTACGAAGCGGGTGTCTACACCGGCGATGCGCAACTGGAAGAATGGCCTGCCACGCTGGAAGCATTGCGCACGCTGAAAGCCGAAGCCATCGTCCCCGGTCGCGGTGAAGCGATGAAGGGCGCGGCGAATGTCGAAAAGGCACTCGATTACACCAAGCGCTGGGTCACCACCCTGTTCAGCGCCGGCAAAGAAGCCGCCGCGCAAAACATGAGCCTCAAAGCCGCCATGGCCCACACCCGCCAAAGCATGGACCCCGTTTTTGGCCACGTCTTCATCTACGAGCACTGCCTGCCCTTCGACGTGAGCCGCGCCTACGACGAAGCCAAAGGCATCAAAAACCCGCGCATCTGGACGGCTGAGCGCGACAAGGAAATGTGGGGGGCGTTGCAGGCGGCATAATTTTTCCTGCTACGTCGGTGCAAGCCGTGCGCGAAGTGCTAGGCTTGAAGTCGTTGGACAAGTGGTTTGCAGGTGCTGCCGATTCGGCGCAGGCATTCGCAGCCCTCCAGAGGAAATAACAAAACATGGATTTGGCAAGAGGCGAACCCGTGGGCGTGGGCGCATTGGGGCGCAGGCGATACCTTACGCTGATGTTCTCGGATCTGTCGGGCTCGACCCCGTTGGGTGCGCACATGGAGGCGGAGGACTACGCCGACATGCTGTCCCAGTTGCGCGGGCTTTTTCACGCCATCATCCCCAAGCATCGCGGCCTGATTGCGCGCATTCAGGGCGATGGCGTGCTGGCGATTTTTGGCTACCCGCAAGCGGGTGAGGACGATGGCCGCTGCGCTACAGAGGCTGCACTTGATTTGCACGAGGCCGCCAGCCGTCTGCAAGTGCCTGGCCTGCCAGATTACATCCAGCATATTTCCTTGCACACTGGCATTCACGGCGGGCTGGTCTATCTGGCCAGTGGCGATGTGGAGCGGGGCCGCTTTGAGTTGGTGGGCGATGTACCCAACACAGCGGCGCGGCTGTCCGATCTGGCCCGCGCGGGCGAAATTTACGTGAGTGAAGAAACGCTGGGAGCCGAGGCCAATTTCTTTGCCACCAGCCCACGTCAATTAGTCACGCTGCGGGGTAAGTCAAGCGCTCTGGCGGTGTACCAGGTGCTTGGCCGCGCGGCGGTGCAAAACCGCTTTCAGGCCCGCTCGATGCGCGGCTTGGCACCGTTTGTGGGGCGTGATGAAGAGCGCCGCCTGCTGGGAAAGCTGTTGCGTCTGGCGATTGCTGGCGAGCCTCAGTGTCTGGCCTTGTCGGGCGGGCCGGGCTTGGGCAAGACGCGTTTGATCGAAGCGTTGATGGTCGATGCTAAATCGCATGGCTGCCAGGTTTTGCGCGGCTATTGCGAAAGTTATTTGGGCGCTGAGCCACTTCAACCGTTCTTGCAGATGTTGCGCAGTTTGTTGGGGCTGCAGCCGGGCATGACCGGCACGCAGGCGCTGGACGCGGCTGAAGCGGCCTTCAATGCGCTGCCTGAACTTCCCGAAGGGCTGCGAGCAACACTGTTGCAGGCTGTGTCTCTGCCGGGTGAGCCCGGTGCAAGGCCCTCCACCACCCTCAAAATCATCGCAGCCTTAAAGGGTTTGATCGACGCTCTGGCGCAGCGCGGTCCCCTGCTGTTGATTGTGGACGACTTGCAATGGGCAGACGATGCCAGCCAGCAGATGCTGGACGTGATTCGGGCTTCCAGCGGCCCGCTGTTTGTCCTGATGGCATCGCGCCCGCTGGCCACCGACAGCATGCCTCTGCGAAAGGTCCCTACGATTGAACTGCAACCCCTGAGCCAAGCCGAAGCCGCCATCAGTATTGAGCACTTGCTGCCGGGCGCGGACCCCTTCATCGTCGCTGAAATCCACGGTTACGCGGGCGGCAACCCGTTGTTTGTTGAAGAGCTGTGCCACGCCGCCAACGCCAATGCGAACAACGCCAATGGCCACCGCAAGCCGCTGGAGAACCGGCTGACCGGCGCGGCTTGGCTCAATGCGCTGATCGAGTCACGCTTTGCGCGCTTGGCCCCCGATCAGGCCGAGATTGTCCGCGCGGCTGCCGTGATCGGCAACGTCGTGCCTGCGTGGCTGCTCACCCGCATCACCGGGCATGCGCAGGACGCGCCGCAGCTACAGGCACTTGCCGAGCAAGACTTCATCTACCCCGCCGAGCTTTTTGGCACGCTGCGCTTCAAGCACGGCATCACGCGTGATGTGGTGTATGCCGCCTTGGGCCTACCCCAGCGCAAAGCGATGCACCTGGCCGTAGCCAATGCGTTGAGTGAAAACGCAGGCGCGGGAATTTCAGACGAGGGCCACGAAGAACTGGCCTACCATTTTGGCGCGGCCGGCATTCCACAGAAGGCAGCGCACTTTGCCGAGCTGGGCGGCGACCGCGCGATGGCCGCGCAGGCGCTGGACCGTGCCAGAGCGCTCTATTTGGCGACCCTGACCGCCTTGGACGCGATGGCGCCGCTGAACCGAGAGGGCCAGTTACGCTGGTGTGCCGTGGCCGAAAAACTCGGCATGGCCTGCGTGTTTGATCCATTGGGCCTGGCGGATGGGGTCAGCATTTTTGAGCGCGGCGTGGCCCTGGCGCGCCAGACGGGCGACATCAGCGCCATGGCGCGCGCCGAGTATTGGATGGGCTATATCTGCTACGCCAAAGGCCTGGCACCTGCTGCCAAGCAGCATTGCGAAGCGTCGCTGGAACTGGCGACACAAGTGGGTGATGAGCGCCTGGCCGCACAGGTGCGCGCAACACTGGCGCAGGTGCTCACATCTGCCTGCGAGTACGCACGCGCGGCCGAGCTGTTTGACGTGTCGCTCAGCAGCAAACGCCAGCAGAGCAAGCCTGGCAGCAGCGTGGCGATTGGTTCTGCTTTTGCGCTGGCTTGCAAGGGTTGCCTGCTGGGCGACCAGGGCCTTTTCACGCAGGCCGAAGACTGTTTTTCAGAAGCCCTGATGCTGCTGGGTGATTCACAGCACTCGGTGGGCAGCTCGGTGCGCAGTTGGATTGCAGCGGTCTACATGTGGCAGGGCCGCTGGGAGGATGCCGTTGTGGTGGCGCGGCATTCGCAAGCCATTGCCGAGCACACGCGCAGCCGCCAGTTGCTGGCCATGAGCCGCGCGCTGGCGGGCTATGCCGACTGGGTGCTCACCGCGCGGGTTGAATCCCTGCAAGCAGTACGTGAGGCGACCACCTGGATTGAAGACCGCAACGGCGCGTACTTGACCTCGTTGAACTACGGCTGGCTGGTGGATGGCAACCTGGCCCAAGGCCACACAGAAGAAGCGCGCAGGCACGCCTCGCGCCTGTTCATGCGAGCGCGCCTGCATGACCGCATTGGCGAGGCCATGGGCTGCCGTGCGTTGGCGCTGGCCGTGGCGCGCGGGGCAGCGCACGGGGGGGAAGGTGACGGTGACTTCGAACGCGCGGGCCACTACCTGGCGTTGGCCGCAAAAAGTGCCACGGCGCGCAACTCAGCACATGAACATGCGGTGAACCAGCTTTGCCAGGCCCATATCGAAATGCGGCGGGGCAACCATCACGCTGCCATGGCCCAGCTGGACCGTGCCTGCGAAGGCTTTGAGCGCATGCAAATGCATTGGCACTTACGCCAGGCAACCCAACTCAGAGCGCAGACTTGACATCAGGGCGCAGCGCCGGGATGCGGTTTTGCATCGTCTCCAACAGCTTTGCAGCCAGTGCCGTGAAGCCCGCCTCGGTTGGGTGAAGCTCGTTGTCCCAATGATCTTTGTAACTGACGGGGGCGTTTGACAGCGTGCCCATCAAGTCTGCGTGGATGACATGACCGCTGAAGCGCGACAACGCGGCGACTTTTTTTTGCATCATATTGAGGCGCTCGATCAGAGCCTGCATCAACTTGACGTGATCGGCGTTGTAAGGCGGCAGCGCCGAGAAAAATGGGCTCGGCCCAGCTGGGGGCGGCACGAAGCTGGGGTACAGCCATAACAGGGGTGGCAGCAATATGCCTGCCAGCGAATGCCTTGCATCCGGCACCGGGAAGTCGTAGCCGTGAATCACGATGGGGATCGTTTTGCCCCCCAGTGCGGACATGCTGGCAGCAGTGATCTTGTCCAGCGCGTATTCGAGCCAGGCGCGCATTTGCACGTCAACCGCTTGTGTGACCTCGCTATCGCGCAAAACTGGGCTGGCCGGGTTGGTGATGTCCACCAGTTTGGCCAGGCGCCTGCCCGTCACGTCATTGCCACCGGCTGACAGCAAAATCGCCGTGGGCGGCCTGCCTGTCTCAATCATGTCTTTCAAGGCCGTGCACAGGTTTTGCAGCAAACGTGGTGGGGGGCCAAGGTTTTCAATGTCATTGGGCAAAGGCAACGTCAGCCGTACCTGGCCAGGCGGCACATCAATGTCTTTAAAGTACTGTCGCAGCCAGTTGCCAGGTGCGCTGTAGGCTGCTTGAATTTCCACTTTGAAACCGTGGTGCTCCACCAGGCAGTTCACGATGTTTTGGGGCTTGAAGGTGACGGATGACTCGTAGCACATCCATGAGTCGCCAGCGGCCAGCAAGGTATGGCCCAAGCCAGCTGGCGGCTTGCCCGGCGCAGGCACGCGGCCCGGTTTTGCGGGGGAAGCGGTCGGTTGCGGCACCGGGACTTGTCCTTCCAGCACCAATGCGAGGGGCGCCACACTGGGGCGCATGGTGTGCGGGCTTTCCATCAACGCATACAGAATGCCCAGCATGGCCCCAAAGGCCGCCTCATAACCGGGGCACGCATGGGTGGGGTAGCCAGACACTTTGCGTTGCCCGCCAAAAATAGCGTAGACATCCGCATCGCGCACTGGCGGGTCTGATTCCAGCGCCGCGTGGGTGCTGGACACCAGGGCCAGCACAATCTTATCGCCGGGGCGCAGCGCTTCTTCGCCCAAGTTGGCGTGGCGCGTTGCCGTGCGCCATATCAGCTCGGGCGACGGGCGCAACTGCATGGCGCGTTTGAGGGGCGGCTCCAGCAATTTTTGAGCAGCGGCCAGCGCGGCTTGGGGATCCGGTGCGGTGGGGCCTGCCAGTGCCGCGCGCAGTGACCAAAACGTGCCATCCCGCAGCCACTCGTTCATCGACAGGCGCAGGTTACCGTCCAACGTGGGTAAAAAACCCATCATCGCGCCAATCATGGTGCGGGCGGCTTGGTCATCGGCGGCTGCGTCGGCAGCAGCGCTCAGACCTGGGCGTGGGCTGGCGGCAAGAATGACATCGGTCAGCGCAGTATTGGCGTTGAGTTTGGGCTCTGTTAAGGGGTTGTCGCGATGGCGCTTGATCAGCTTGCCAAACGCATTTCGCAAAGCTTCACCATAAAGATCTCCAAACACCTGTGCAGGTTTACCAGGTCGGGGTTGAAAGAAGTAGCGGGAAGGCGCGGTGAAATGTCCGGGGTACGTCGGCAGGTCATCCTCCTTCCAATCCCAGCGTGCGCCGCCAGCCTTGATTTCTGGCGACTGACTGGGCAGGCCAAACCAGGCTTGGCAAAGCGCTTCCAGCGAGCGGTCAATCACCTCTTTCACGTCCAGGTTCAGCTCCCAACGAGCGACGCTTTGGGCACCGATGGCTTTGGCGAACACCATTTCAGCGCCAACCAGTTTCGCCAGTGCCAACGTCGCCGCCGTGCGGGCGGTATCGAATGTGGCTTGCCGGCTCAAAGCATTGATGGCGGCATTCACGGGGTTGGCCTGCGCGCGGTAGGGGCAGCCTGGGCCTTGGTCGTCCAGGCCCAGGTAGATTTCACCAATCGACGGGGTCATGCGGTCGTGGTAGCCGCTGACCGAGTACAGGCCCTGGTCGTCGTTCAGCACCTTGTCGATGTGAAAGCGGTCTGCCACCAGCACGCCGTAAGGGGTGCGCAGCACGCCTGCGCAATGGGCGCGAATCGCCGCCCAGATGCTGGCGCTTTCAAAATTCCGCTGTGCCTCGGGGTCTTCCAGCGCAGCTTTCCAGGCTTCCGCAGCGGCCTCGGCACCGTGGGTGCGCTCGGTCGCAAAAAGTACCTGAATGCGCTTCCAGCCATCGGTGATGGACCACGGGCCGTTGCTGGCCTCAACCGAACGGGCGCGTGCCAGCCGTGCCAGCTTTTCCACCACCTTGATCGATGGCGTGAACAGGTAAACCCCCCACTGCAAACGCACAAAGGTAGTCGGCTCTCCCGGGCGCTCTTGCGCCCCATCCAGCGCAATCTGATACGACCTGTCGCCATCTTGAAAACGGAAGTAACGCTGCTGACCGTGGATCGGAACACCCATGAACGGATCACTCTGACCAGAAAATCCGCCACTGCTGTTGCCCCCGCTGATCCAGCGCTGAATCACCTCCAACTGCTCGGCAATGCTGGCGTTGTAAGCCATGAAGACCAGGCCACGGTCGGCATCAGCGGACGCGGGCGTTGCCCCATCAAAGCGTGGACCGTAGGACATGCCACGGCGCATGATGCGCGGCGTGCGCTTGCCTGGTGGTGGCACAGGCGCAAGGTTTTCATCGTCTTTCAAGCGCGGGTTGGAGCGGCGAATGTGCGAATGAAACGGGCACTGCGCACCTGGTTTGCTTTCGTGTGAAAAGTCAAAATCGTTGGGTTTGTTGACAGGTGTGGGCACGGGTGCGGTGCCATCTACGTCACGCCCCATCATCTTATTTTTGATGATTGCAGGAGAAAGCCCCGTGGCCCTCGCCGCCGCGCTTACCGCTTTCTCGAAGGCCGCAACGTCCTGCTTGAGCTTGCGAATCACTAAAAAGCTGCCGTCTTTGAGCCACGCTAGCTGGTCGCGAATCTTCCGCTTGGTCGCTTCGTCAGGCGCTTTGTCGGGATGAGGTGCAGCTTCCGCCTCGTTGTCGTAGCCCCACAAGATTTCGCCCAGATTAATCCGGTTGCGGTTATAGACAGTGCCATTCTGATCCGGGTCCAAAACCGGTTGCGACAGGCCATCGACATAGCCAAAATGCTCGCGGGTTTTCCCGTCAACCGTGCTTCTGACCAGGGGCTGCACCGACATCAACTTGACGCCCGGATGTGGCGCAAGCAAGGCCGCCACACGCGCCGTCAGCGGGTCGCCCGCCACCAGCTCAGTGCCTAGGCTGACGGGCTTGCCCGCCACGCGCACCTGAACCACCGCGTGGACGGCGCTCAGTTCGACTTGGGGTGGATTCATCGTTGGCGCAAGCACGCCCGCGGCATCCAGCGCCATGTTGCGACGTGGCAATTGCCAGCGCCTCGGGTGGTTGATGCGCACATCGCCCAGCACACTTGCGCGGGCTTCCATGCCTTCGCGAAACTCCATCGGAAAGACCTCCATCTGCTCGTCTGACAAGCCCAGCGCCCGCAGCCCGTCGGCGGTAAAGGCCAGGTTGATCGATTCGCCCAGCGTAGGGTAGTTGGTGCTCTCTTTGGTGATAACGCCGTGCAGGGCATCCAGAAAATCAGCTGCGGCGCTGCGGTTGTCAAAAGCGATCAACAGCAGGCAGCCGTGGTCAAGGCTGCCAGGGTAGGCGCGCAAAATACCTGCTTGCACTTGCGCTGCGTCATCCGGCAACGGTGTGCCGGGTGGCAGCGTGGGCACCACCCGTTGCGCCGATGGTGGAACCGGGCGCAGCAGCCAGCGCAGTTGATCATCAAAACGCTGCCGCCCAAGCAGAATCACTTCGTCCAGCTTGGACTTCTCCGCCAGCAGCACAAACTCCATCAAGATGTCGCGTGCGGCGCGGTGCAGGTAGTCGCCATCGGCGGTGTTGGGTAGGTACGCGGCAGTCAGGCGGAAAAAAAGAGCCAACGCGCGCAGGCCCTGGCGGCCCATCTCGCTGGTGACGGCAGGGTTGTTGCCGCTCACCACTTCCCAGGTTTTCTGCTCCGCGCTTTTGGGAGTTTTCTGAACCGCCAGCAACTGCGTTGCCAACAGTTCGTCGTGCGAGCCATCGGCGCTTCGTCGGCGTAAGAGTTCTTCGTCGCGCAGGTAATGCACGTCGTCCACCGTCAAGCCCGGCGTACTAAAAAAGAAGTCAGTCTCAATCTGCACCCGGCGCACCCAGGCTGCCCAGTCCTCATAGCGGTTACCCCAGGCGCTCACATAATCTTCAGTATTGCAAAAAATGACGTCCAACAGGGTGCCGACTTTTTGCCACAACACGCGCATGTAGGTTTCTATGTTGCCGTCAAAGGTGACCGACAGCAGCAATTGATTCGGCTCCACAATCGCCACCCGCACCGAGTGGATTTTTCCCACCCGCTCCACCGCATCTGAGAACGCACGCAACAGCGAATACTCCTGCGATGAAGTCCGCCCCGAGTTCAGTGTTTTCAGCAGTCGCTTAATACGCGTTTTGTAAGTGATTGACTCCAGCGAAGGCACCAGGCCCGGTGTGATGGGTGCCAGCAGCGTCAGGTCGCTGGTACCGCCCAAGGTGCGGCTTTTGATCAGTAAATCGCGATGCATGGTGTTCCTCTGCCAGTCAAAAATTCAAACGAGTGAGCGCACGCGCCACGCCCAAGCGGCGAGCCCGTTACCGGATGAAACATTTTGTGCAGAGGTGGCGGAATTTCGCAAGTCTTCTGGTGATTTTCTTCATCCATTTTGGGGATGAAAACCGACCGGCGGCTCTGCTGGTAGAGATTACCAGCCGAACCTACGCGCAGAACTTACCAGCGCAGGGGCAGCTTCTTGACGATCACAATGCGCCGCTCTTCTACCCGCACATAGCCGCCGGTCTCCAGATCTTTGAGGATGCGGCTGACCATCTCGCGGCTACAGCCAGCGCGGCTGGCGATCTCTTGGTGGGTGATGCGCTCTTCAATGCGCAGCGTGCCACCCTCTTGAGGCTTGGCCAGCGCCAGCAACACGCTGGTGAGGCGGCCATAGACGTCGATGAAGGCCAGGTTGCGCGCGCTGGTGGTGGTCAGGCGCAGGCGGTTGATCACTTTGGAGAGCAGCTCCAGCGCGAACTCGGGTTGCTTGGCGATGAAGCCCAGCAGCGTCGTGCGCGTGACGACCGAGCAGGTGGTCGCTTGCAGCGTGATCACACTGGCCGAGCGGGAGCCACCGTCCAGTGCCATCTCGCCCAAGTACTCCCCCGGCCCAAATACGCCAAAGGTGATCTCCTTGTAGTTCGCATCCACGCTGTAGGCCTTGACCTGGCCCGCGAGGATGATGAACAACGACTCGCCCACATCCGACTCATGAATCAAAATCGTGCCCTTGCGGTAGCGGCGAACTTCGCCTAGCAAGGCCAGTTCGTTCAGCAGATCAGTGGCAGGCCGTCCGGCATAGGCGGTGTGAGCGTTGGCGTGCGCTGGGGCGAGCTTGGCAGTTTCAGCGGGCATGATGGGTGCGGTTGCTTTCACTCGGGATGAAAGCTTGCACTGTATCCAAATTCAGACCCGTTGGCCCGCAAAACTGCGCGGCGGTTCAGTGTACGAGACTACACGCTATTAAAATAATAGCTTTTTATGTAATACATACGAGAGCTAGAGCCGTATTTTGTCGTAAATATCATAAAATCAGTAAAATTGATAGAAAATTAACTTTAGAGTTAATTTTCCTTGAATGATGTAGCGCCCTTCACGCAGCGGCAAGCTCAGATTCGCTGAATGCAAGTCCTTTGCGCAGGTGAAGTCGGGAGACGATCGGGGGCAACGAAGTGATACGGTCAATTAAGTCCCGCACGCTGCGGGTACCCGTTTTGCAGCGGATGCTGCTCACCTGGGTTCTGACGGTTGAACAGGCAACGCCATTGTCGGTCGCGATTTGATCGGGGATTTTGCCATCGCATAGACTACGCAACACCGCCCCTTCGGCAGGAGTCAAATGGTGCGAGCGGGAAAAAAATTCCATGCTCAGCGGCTCGCACGACTGCTGTTTGCCAAAGATGAGCAAGGTAGATGTGCCGCCCGCTTCATCCAGCGGAACGACCGCGATGGTTGGTGCATCCTGCGCGCCGTGCGTTTGCAGCAAGGAGCGGCGGCTCTGGCGTGCCGCCCGCAGTGCACTTTGCAGCGCTGTTTCATCACTGCGGTTGACCATGGTGACGAGCCCTGCACGGATCGATATGGTGCGACCGGATGCGCACTCACGCAAGGCGGCCTGATTGGCGTGACGCAGCCGCGCATGTTCATTGACCACGAGCATGCCGTAGTCAATCTCGTCGAGCACACTCAAGAGCAGGCGCGACAGATCCGGTGTTCTGGCGGGTGTGCGCCGATCAGAACGAATGGCGTTGCGCCGGCAATCCAGCGGGTTCTGCTGGGCTAAGCTCATAGTCATTTGAAATCTCCTTGTGGCAGTTTGAGTCACTTTGGCGCGCTGCTAAAGCCTCAACAGGCAACGCTACAGACGGTGAAATTTTGTAACCAAAACTGATGCCACGGTATCAACTGAAGTAGGCCGCGTCGTTTAGTTCAATCTAAACCGGATGAACTTTGGTTTAGCAGTCGCACGGTGCTTCGGTTTACCCCGCTGGCTCAAACCGAAGCCTAGAATGATTCGCATGCGAGTCCTCATCGTTGACGATCATCCGCTGTACCGTGCTGGCGTTCGGGCCTTGCTGAGCGGGCTTGACCCTGATGCGCAGGCTGATGATGTTGCAAACGTTACTGAGGCGTTGCAGTTGTCGCAATCAGAACCGCCGTTTGACTTGATCCTGCTGGACATGAACCTTCCGGGTGTCAATCGGCTTGAGGCGTTGAAGCAAATCAAGGCAGCCTTCGAGACTTCCGCCGTGGTGGTGGTGTCGGGTGAGGAAGAGCCCGCGTTGATTCTGGCCAGTATCGACGCGGGTGCCGCAGGCTTCATCCCCAAAAGCACCGATCCGGCTATCACCATGCAAGCACTTAAATTGGTGTTGGCGCATGGCACTTACTTGCCCATGCACTTGTTGCGCCACTTTGACGAGGCGAGCCCGGATAGGCAAGGTGCACAGCCCCTGACGTTTGACTTAAGTGAACGCCAACGGGCTGTATTGCTGCAGATGCTGCAAGGCAAATCCAACAAAGTTATCGCCCGCGCGCTGGGTATTGCTGAAGGCACAGTGAAGGCGCATTTGTGGTCCGTCTACCAGCAGTTGGGCGTCAGTTCGCGCTCACAGGCGATGTGCAAAGTCCACGCGCTGGGTTTGTTGGGCGGCCTGCAGAAGTGATGAGTCTGAGGTCGTCCAGTCAAGCCTCTTCATGAATGCCGTTCTCACCCTCCCCAAGGCATCACTGACTCCGCAAGCGCGTTGCGCCGAGGAAGAGCTGCCGGCGCTGTACGCCATTCAAGGCGTTCGCGTGCCACTTCCGGTGATGGTGTCCGCCGTATTCTTGGCGTGGCTAGCGGCCGAGCGGGCACCTCTAGGACTGATGATCGGCTGGGTCGCAGCCGTTGCGCTGGTACTGCTGATTCGCTGGTGGGTCATTCGCAGGGCAGCGCGTGCGGTGCAGCAACCCATCGCGAAACGCATGAATGCGATTGCGGCAGTCAGCGCATTGGGCGGCATTGTGCACGGGCAGTCTATTTTGTTTTGGCCCTACATGGACGATCTTTCGCGCGCGGTTCAGACTGCTTTTGTGTTGGGGCTGTGCGCGGGTGCGGTTGCCAGTGAGTTCGGCTACATGCGGGTGTTCCTGGCCTACATGTTGCCCATGCTGATCCCTCTCGCGTTTGCTTGGGCACAGGCGCTGACCAAGCCCGGGGGAAGCGTGATCAATGGTGTGTCAGGCATCATGATTCTGATGGTGGGCATGTTTGGGTGCTTGCTGACCGCGTTGGCACGCGACACGTTCCAGTTGTTTCGAGAATCGTTTGACGCACGCCAGCGCCTGCGCATTGCGCTGGAACAGGCCGAGTCTGCCAACCGTGCCAAAACGCGGTTCCTGGCATCCGCCAGCCACGACCTGCGCCAGCCCATGCACACCTTGTCGCTGTTTTCCGCGGCGCTGGGAATGAGACCGCTAGACCCGGCCACACGCGACATCGCAAAACACATGAACACGGCCCTGCTGGCCCTGAGCACGCAGTTGGACTCGCTGCTAGACATCTCCAAGCTCGACGCAGGCGTGGTGGCGGTGAGTGCACGCAACTTTCCCATTGCGCCATTCCTGACCCGGTTGGGCAAGGAGTTCCAGCCCATAGCGCACCGAAAGGGCTTGATGCTAGAGGTAAAAGTGCCGCCCGATGGCCTTTGCAGCACCGACCCGCTGCTGTTGGAGCGGGTACTTCGCAACCTGTTGGACAACGCCATCAAATACACAGACAGCGGCAAGATCATGATGACGGCGCAAGCGAACAGCGCCGGCTTTGAGCTGTCTGTGCGCGACACCGGCCCTGGCATTGCGCTGGCCGAGCACGAGCACGTGTTCGAAGAGTTTTATCAGCTCAACAATCCGCAGCGCGACCGGAGTCAGGGCCTGGGCTTGGGGCTGTCAATCGTGCGGCGTTTGTCGGACTTGCTGAAGCTGGGGATCAAAATGACGTCGACGGTCGGTGTCGGCACAAGCTTCACTCTGCAAATCGGTGCTGGGGTCGCCGACGACAGACCGTATGAGCACGCACCAGTCATACCGTCATCTGTCAAGGGGCTGCGGGTGCTGGTGATTGACGACGAGGCAGCTGTGCGCGAGGGAATGCGCACTTTGCTGGAGGCACTTGGCGGAGAGGTGCAGGTCGCCAGCGGCACGCAGCAAGCGCAGGCACTGGCCAAAGCAAGTCGGCCCGACGTTGTACTGGCGGATTTTCGCCTGCACGGCAGCGATGACGGCCTCGCGGCAGTGCGCAGCCTGCGCCTCATGTACCCGGGTCTGGCGGCTTTGTTGGTCAGCGGCGACACGGCACCGCAGCGCCTTCGTGACGCGCACGCGGCTGGGCTGCCGCTGTTGCACAAGCCCACCAGCGCACAGGTGCTGGCCCACGCGATTCGGACTGAAGTCGATCGAATGCAAAGGCTGAATCATGAACACCGAGTTGAATGAAGCGGCGATCAATTCGGCGAGTGAGCAGCTTCGCCAGAAAACATGGCTCTCA
>JANNFW010000070.1:0-7523 GCA_031380235.1 Rhodoferax sp.
TTGAAGTACGCCGAGCGCACCGGCGAAATCTATGTGATGCGCCATTCCAGCGCCCACCGCTGGTACTACTTTCCGCAGATGGAGCCTACTCAGGCGCTGTTGCTCAAAACGTATGACTCAGAGACTGATGGCCGAGCCCGCTTCATGGGCCACAGCGCGTTTGAAGATCCCACCTCACCACCCGACGCACCCAAGCGCGAAAGCATTGAAGTGCGCACCATGGCGTTCTTCTAGGGTAGGTGCAAGGAAAATCAGCTCGCACAGAATGCTACGTTATATATAGCATACTATCTATATTATTCGAGAGCTAGAGACCTAATTTTTCTTGAATAGTGGCATCAGACGGAGATTCGATCTAATTTAAGTCGAATTTCACTACATTTGTAGTAAACCTCTGGCGATTCACCTTCGTGGTGCGCTCTGTAGCAGTTCCACCAACTGCGGTTTCCAAAATTTCGCCTGCGCCGTTGTGCCGTGCCCTGCCGTTGACTCGCTCGACGGAATCAACCAATAGCGGCCATTTTTGACGCGCTTTATTTCGCGCTCCATCAACCCGGTCTCGGGTGGGTTGCGCTCGTCGTCGGCTGAGTTGATGGCCAACAGGGCAGCTTGAATTTTCTCCAGGCCGGGCGACGGGTTGTAGTCGCGTGAGCTGTCCCATTGGTACAAGTGATCGTTGGCATCGCCGGTGTAGGGGGCGTTTAAGCGGCTGTCGAGCAGCTTGTTGGCCGTAGCGTTGGTTGGGGCTGCCTTGGCCAACGCTTGGCTGCCGCCATTGGTGGCAATACCGTAGAACACAGAGGCAAACAAGGCGCTTTTCGGTTGCTTGGTGTAGTTGCCGTTGTTCCACTCAGGGTCGTTTTTGATGGAGTCCACAATCAGGCGGCGCAGCATCCAGTTGCGGCTGGACATCTCGGTGGGCTGCGATGCCATGGGCACCAGCGCGTCCATGAAGCCGGGGTACTTCACGCCCCAAATCCAGGTCTGCATGCCGCCCATCGAGTTGCCGATGATGACGCGCAGATGCTTCACGCCCAGGTGCTCGGTGACCAGGCGGTACTGCGCATCCACCATGTCGTCGTAGTTGTACTTCGGGAAGGCGGCGCGCAGGCCGTCTGACGGTTTGGCGGATTTGCCAGTGCCAATGGCATCGGGCAGGATGACGTAGTACTTGGCCGCATCCAGCGGTTGGCCCGGGCCAAACAGCTCGCCGCCAAAGGTCGGGTTGAGCATGCCCATTCCCGAGCCCGTGGTACCGTGCAAGATCAGCACTGGCTCACCCGACGGATCGCCCAGCGTGGTGTAGTTAAGGCGCAGCTCGGGCAGCACCTGGCCGGTGTGGAACTTGAAATCGCGCACGATCCAGCTGCCTTCTTTGGGGGTGGCTGTGCCTTGCGCCCAGGTGGTCAGAGCGGCCAGTGACAGCACGAGGCTGATGGCTGCGTTGCGAACTGATTTTGAACAGGTCATAAGGCCTTTGAAGGGTTGTGTCTTGCGAGACTGCCCCATATTAACCTTGCTCAGAACGCAATGGTAGCTGACGGTATGCCTGGCTTCATCAACACCTGTTTGGGCTGGTACGACACCACCAAAACCTGCTGAAACTGCGGCGGCAATTGCAGTGTGATCATGTTGAAGTCTTTCGTGCTTGATGAGCTGGCCTGGGTACGTATTTCCATTGTTGCTGCATGAGCGTGGTCTGCGGGTGCTACTACGGCCTGCATCGCGCGCTGTTGCATTAACGTTTGAACGGCCTTTGCTTCGGGCCAAACCCATTGCGCAAGAACGGCGGCCTTGCCGTTGTGAAGCCTGACTGCGATGCCGGATTGCAGCTTGCGTTGTGCCTCCAGCAGTTGACTTTGCAGCTGAGCAGGGTTCATCGCGGAATACATCAGCACAAACTCTTTCAGAGGCTGTTGCGGTGCCAGAACTTGGTGCAAAACGCGTGGGTAGTCCAAAAAAAATGTCAACAACAGGTGCTGGCTGTCTCGCAACACCAGCGTGGCACGGTTGGACTCCAGCTCGTGCGCGGCCGCGCTGCTGCTCAGTGCCCACGCTAGAAGGGATGCCGCGATAGGAATTTTCATAGAAATTCGGCTATCGGCAATACGACGTGGCAGGCTGCGTCGTTACCCCAACACCGCTTGCGAACTGAAAACTCCAGCACGCGGTTTTACCGGGGTTCGAGGCCAGCAGACTGGTCAATTCGGTACCCGTCAACGATTTGTAGCGAATTTTGTAAGTGCCGGGCGAGTTGGCGTAGCTGTCATTGCCGGTGGCAGTAGTCGTGAACGCTTGCGCTGAGGTGAACTGCAGCACCTGGTAGCCATCTGCCGCATCGGTCGTCAACGTCATTGCCGAGTTCGGAAATGGCGTGACAGGTGGCTTGCGCAATGGTGAAAACTTGGCCCCTTGCCCGGCTAAATCGGGGCTGGGCGTGCCGCGGAAGCACGACAGCACGTAGGGCGATGCATCGGTGACGTGGTAGCTGTATCCGGCAGGCCCGTTGGACACGGCGCTGGTGTTGCCGCCACATACGCCGTCGCGGCTGGCCACCGTGCCATCAGCATTGTTGTAGCCAAAGATGGCGAAACCATCCAGCGCCCAACCCAGCGGGTGGGTGTTCCAGTAGCTAGGGGCCTGGCCCGCCATCAGGCACGTCGGAGCGGCGTGATAGTGGTAATCATCGGCGCGGCCCGCGTGGCCATTGCACATGTCCAGCTCGCCCAGCACTTTGGTGTCGCCGTTTTGGCAGCCGCCCTGTTTGCACGGGTTAAAGATCGGCACACCGTTGATAGCGACACCAATCGGGCCGTCCACGGCGGCTGTTGTTGCGCTGGCCAAGGCGGGTGCCAGCGGGATCTTCCAGGCGTTGGTACCAAAGAAGTTTTGCGCCACAGGCACTTGCAGGTTGGTGGCGGTGATGCCGTTCATCATCGCGTGGGTGGCCAGGCCGTTGGAGGCGACGTAGGCGTAGCTCCTGTCGCAAGTGGCGGTGGCAACGCCGGTGGTGGAGGCTAGGAGAGAGTCGGTGACGTACCCGCAAGGCGTGCTGGCGGATGTGGGTGTGGGTGTGGTGGGTGTGGTGGGCGTGACCGGGGGAAGTGGCGCAGTGGTCGCAGCCGCAGGAGCGGCGGCACTGCTGGCACTGATGCCGCCGCCGCCACAGCCAGCCACCAATGCTGTTGCGACCAGCGCGGCGATTTTGATCGAAGCGAGGAACAGGATTTGGCAGTTACCGAGCGGGGGAACTGGAAAGATATTGGTTTTCATGCCACCAATATAGCGATTGAAATCAGACGCTGAATGATATCTTTGTCATTCAATCTGCGGATGGTCGCATCAAGACGGCAGTGTTAGCCGCAGCGTGACAATTTCAAACGACGTGTCCAGCAGCACCAAATCGCCCCCATGCGCGCGGGCGATTTCGCGCGCCAAACCCAAGCCCAGACCATGCCCATCGACCTGACGGTTGTGAGCTGCGTCACCTCTGTAGAAGCGGTCGAAAAACTGAGACCGGTTTGCTGCGGTAATCGTATCTGTGGTGTTTGAAAATACGATCTCCAAACCCGTCGGCAACTGATGAGCGCTGAGCTTGATGCCGCCATTGGGGCGGCAGTAGCGCACTGCATTGCTGATCAGGTTGTTAAACAGTTGGCGCAGCAGCACTGCATCTCCCTGCATCGACAGGTGGCGCTCAATGTCGCATGTCAGTGTTTGCTGGGTCAATAGCATTTGGGCATCGGCCGCCATATCATCAAGCAGGCCGCTCAAGTCAATCGTTGTGCGTTGCAAGGCCAGCCAGCCTGCATCGGCCTGCGAGAGCAACAGCAGCTTGCGCGTGATGGTGGACAGGCGACCCACCTCATCCAGCAGCTCGGAAAGCTCTGTCTGCGCAGCGGGTTGATCGGCTTTTTGAAGCGCGTGTTCAAGGCGACCTTGCAAAATAGTCAATGGCGTTTTGAGCTCGTGCGCGGCATCGGCCGAGAAGCGCGAAGCCTGCTGAAAGCTTGCTTGCAGGCGAGCCAACATGGTGTTGTAAGCGCCGATCAATACCTTGAACTCGCGGTCTTCACCTTGGGTTGGCAGACGTCGATCCAGTGCCTTCTGGGTCACATCTTGCATAGCTGCACGCAGACGGTTCACCGGGCGCATGGTCAGTGTGGAAAGCAGCCATGCGCCCAAAGCTGTCAGGACGATGGCCATGGGTACTACCAGCTTCAAGGCCTCGGTCAATGCGCCTTGAAGTTCTGTCTCGGTGGCGGCCAGATCGACTGCCACCATGCTGCGCTGCCCAGATGCCCCATAACGTGCGCCACGCCAGTGACGTCCCTGCGACTCAAACGACGCGAGTGCGCAGGCACCTTCGGGTACGCGCGTGGGGCGCGTAGGCCTGAACTCTCCGCCTTCGCGCCGTGGCGGTGGTCGCTCTTGCCGCTCTTGCCGTTCCGGCTCGTCAGCGGGGGGCGCAGGCGCGCCTGAACCTTGGGAGAGTTGCCATATTGGGCTGTCAAATGCAAGCGCGGGGGTCTCGTTGGATGATTGAGAATTTACGCGCCTGTCTGTGGTTTCAAGGTGAAGCATCAGCTGCTCAGGTCCATTCACATACAACTTGCCCATGATGTCGGCTTGCAGGCGAGGCAGGTCGTCGCCACGAAAGGGCTGGGTTACCAGTCGCCGGGCCTCCATGCAGAGCCTTCTATCCAGCCGCTGCACCTCATAAGCCAGTACGCGCGACCAGCCCAATACCATCACCGTAGCTAGCACCGCGCCGACTATCAACCCAGCGATGACAAACAGGCGCGTTCTAAAGGAAACGATCATTCTGCCGCCAGATCGGAAGAGCGAAATCGATAACCTGTACCCCGTACAGAATCAATCGCAAAGGCAGGTTCACCCGACTGCTGTAGCGCAGATACCTTGCCCCGGATGCGCTTGATGCAGACATCCACGACATTGGTGCTGGGGTCAAAGTCGTAACCCCACACATGCTCCAGGATCTGGCGGCGCGTGAACACCTGACCTGCAGAGCGCATCAAGTATTCCAACAAACTGAATTCGCGGGTGGTGAGCTCAATGGTCTGCCCGCTGCAACTGGCTTGACGCGTGATGCGATCCAACTTGAGGGAACCGACCTGCAAGATGTTCTGGCGATCCCCCGACAAACGACGCACCAGCGCCTGAATGCGGGCGACCAGCTCTTCGACATAGAACGGTTTGGCCATGTAATCGTCAGCGCCCAGATTCAGCCCTTCGATGCGATCCCCCAGCTCATTGCGCGCCGTGAGCAAAATTACCGGTGTGGGCACACCCGCACTGCGCATGGCCTTGAGCACTGACAAGCCATCCCGGCCTGGCAGCATCAAGTCCAGAATCATGACATCAAAGTTTCCCTCGCACGCCTGCACAAGGCCCGTGTTGCCATCGTCGCAGTGCGTGACATTCATGCCGCGTGCAGCCAGACCTGCGCAAACGAAATTGGCAATTTTCTGTTCGTCTTCGACCAGCAGAATTCGCATAGGCCGTATTGTCAGCGGGGCAAGCGCCGAAAAAATGACGGTGTTGTCATCCGACGTGCTAGGTCGGATTTCAGTGGTCAGCCTTGAGGAATAAATCCCGATCTGGCGCAAAGTTGGCGTGCAGCGGTAATAGTGCACCACCCAGCGCGCGCGCATCCGAGCCAATTCTTCCTTCCATCAGCGCCGTGGGCCAAATGCCTTCCTGGTTGTAGCGGGACAGGTCACTGCGCACTTGGTTGATCAAAAGCGTCAGCAGGCCGCGCGACATCGAACCATCGATCACCACCGCATCCAAATCCAGAAACGCCGTGCCGCTGACCACGCAGTGCGCCAGCGCGATGGCGGCGCGGTCTACCCAGGCGTTGGTCTCTGCTCGGTAGGGCGGCTGCATGGCGCGGTCGTCATAGGCGGCTTGCGGCTCGAGGCCCAGTGCGATGAAGCGCTGCTCCAACGCCCACAGCGAGGCCTGGTCGATGAGCTGGCCGGGTATGGTCGATCCTGGTTCGCCTCCCGCCACATACATCGGCAGTGACGCCACCGCGCCCGCGTTGCCGTGCACGCCCGTGTGCAGGTGCGAGTGAATCACCAGCCCGCCGCCAACGAATGTGTCGACGAACAGGTAGAGAAAACTCTTGAGATCGCGACCTCTTCCGGCCACCAGCTCAGCCACGCAAGCGGCTGACGTGTCTTTGGCGAACTTGACGGGAAGATGCGTCATGGCCTGCACTTCAGCAGCCAAGTCCAACTGATTCCAATGCTGTGCATCCGCATCCGACAAGCCCAGCAGGCTGTGCCAGCCGCCGAGCGAAAACGGCGCGGCAACACCCACGCCCACCAGCCGGTGCGTGAGCGTGCGCAACTCGTCTTGCAGCAGTTGCATGTTGGCGCTTAACGCGGGCAACAACGTTTTTGCATCGGGGAATGGATACTGAAGAGACTTGCGGCTGCGCACTTTGCCGGTGAAGTCGACCAGCAGGCAATCTGCACTGCGCCGCCCGATTTTGATACCGATGGCGAAGGCGCCGTCCGGGTTCAACGCCAGCGGAATCGAGGGCTGGCCCACGCGGCCGCGCACGGCATCGTGGCGGATCAGCAGCTCGTCTTCCTCCAGCCGCGCGGCGATGAGGCCGATGGTTTGCGAGGTCAACCCGGTGAGGCGCGCAAGCTCGGCCTTGGGCAAACTGCCGTTTTGCCGAATCGCCTGCAGCACCACGCGCTCGTTGAACTGGCGCATGCCGACGTGGTTGGAGCCGCGCTGGCGTAGCAGTGGCGTTGCCATCACGCGAGCGCGCTCGCGGGCAGCTCTTCGACCGACTTTGCACCCGTCATCACCGCCACCGTGTCGCTCATGCTGATGACCTTGGGGTTAACCACGGCGGCGCGCTTGCCCAGGCGCTGAATGTGGATACGGTCTGCCACTTCGAATACGTGCGGCATATTGTGGCTGATCAAAATCACGGGCAGGCCTTTGTCGCGCACACGGCGGATCAGCTCCAGCACCATATTGCCTTCTTTCACGCCCAGCGCGGCGGTCGGCTCGTCCATGATCACCACATGCTGCGCGAATGCGGCTGCACGGCCCACGGCCACGCACTGGCGCTGCCCGCCCGAGAGCGTCTCGACCGCCTGGGTCATCGAGCGAATGCCGACTTTCAAATCATTCATGCGCGCGACTGCTTCGGCCAGCATCTTGCGTTTGTCCAGGCTGCGAAACACGCTGCCCAGAATGCCAGGGCGGCGCAGCTCACGGCCCATGAACAGGTTCTCGGCAATGCTCATCGCGGGGGCTACCGCGAGGTCTTGGTAGACAGTCTCAATCCCTTGGCGGCGCGCGTCAATCGGGCTCCTGAAGTGGACGACTTTGCCGTCCAGCTCAATCGTACCTTCGTCAGGGATGATCGCGCCTGACAGTGCCTTGATCAACGTCGATTTGCCAGCCCCGTTGTCGCCAATCACGGCCAGGATTTCGCCTGCGCGCAGCTCAAAGTCAGCACCGTCCAGCGC
>JANNFW010000115.1:0-1844 GCA_031380235.1 Rhodoferax sp.
ACGATTATGCCAAGGTTTCGGGGGGTTTGCAAGTAGTTTATTGCGGAAGGTGCAAATATTTCTTGCAAAGTGCGCGGAAATCGTCGACCAAGGGGTCAACACCGGTCTCTTCTTGCAGGATGGCGCCCACTTTTGGCGCAACATCGGCTGCCAGCGCCGCATCCAAAAACAACAGGCGAGAGCGCCTGGCCAGCACGTCCTCCACGTTTCTGGCGTACTCGTGGCGCGCTGCAAACCGCACCATCGCCTCCGACAGCCCGTCGGCAAGCTGCACGCCTGCGCCGGGCATCGATTGAACCGCAGGCGCTTCCGAACCATAGGAGTGCAGGCCAGGGGCTTTGCAAATCGATATCCAGCCGGATGTCTCGCCTGAAGTTGCTCCCGCTTGCGTCGCCGTTTCAGCGCCTGCCAACAACAGGTGCCTCGTGGCACCAGCGTCAACCCGCGCCAGCAGCGATCTTTCAAAGCATTTTTCGAGAACATCCTCGGCCATGGCGCGGTAGGTTGTCCACTTGCCGCCCGTCACAGTCACCAAGCCGCTGCGGCTGACCAGTACCGTGTGCTCTCGGCTCAGGCCTTTGGTGTTGTCGCCATCATCGTCTTGCGGCTTGACCAGGGGCCGCAAGCCGACCCAGATGCTTTTGACATCCTTGCGCAGCGGTGCCCGGCTCAGGTACCGCGCGGATTCACTCAAGATGAAGTCAACTTCCTCCTTGAACGGATCGGGCTCGCGGGCCAAGTCGTCTCGCGGCGTATCCGTTGTTCCCAGAATGACTTTGCCAAGCCACGGCACGGCAAACAGCACGCGCCCATCAGCGGTTTTGGGCACCATGAGTCCAACATCGGCTTGCAAAAACTCGCGATCCACCACGATGTGAACACCCTGGCTGGGTGCCACCATGGGCTTGGTCGGCCTGCGGCCATCGTTGGGATTGGCCTCGCCGTCTTTCTGCCGCAGCTCGTCCACCCACACGCCTGCCGCGTTGATCACGCAGCGCGACTTGATTTGAATCTGCTGGCCTGTTTCGGTATCTTGCGTGATGAGGCCTGCAACCTTGCCACCTTCAAACAGCAAATCCGTCGCCTTGCAGTAGTTGACCAGCAAGGCCCCACGCGCCGCTGCCGTTCTCGCCAAAGCCAGCGCCAGGCGGGCATCGTTGAACTGCCCGTCCCAATATTTGACGCCACCCTTCAAACCAGCAGCCTGCGCGGTAGGCAGCAGCTTCAAGGTTTCGTCACGGGTTAAAAACTCGGTACTTCCCAAACCCGCCTTACCGGCCAGCGCGTCGTACATCTTGAGACCGACCCCGTAAAACGGCGTTTCCCACCATTTATACGACGGCATGATGAACGGCAGGGGTTGCGCCAGATGCGGCGCGTTGTGCAGGAGCGTGGTGCGTTCGTGCAGAGCCTCACGCACCAAGGAAATATTGCCTTGCGCCAAATAGCGCACACCCCCATGCACCAGCTTGGTGGCGCGCGACGAGGTGCCTTTGGCAAAGTCATGCGACTCGACCAGCACGACGCTGAAGCCCCGTGCGACCGCATCCAGCGCCACGCCCAGCCCCGTCGCACCGCCACCCACAATGGCGACGTCGTATTGGCGCGGCACATTCAGCGCGGCGATCAAGTCGCGGCGCGACGTCAACAGCGGCCGGGCGAAAGGTTCTGATGCAGGCATGGTGCCAATGTACAAAGAAATTTGGGGACACCGGATGGGCACTCAGTCCCACCCGGCGTGCTCTCATTGACGCGCTAGTGCGTCCCGATTAGCGAACCTTGCCAGCCTTCCAGGCACCCAGCAACTTCTCATAGTCGATGGTTTCGCCCTTTGGCTTCTCGTT
>JANNFW010000188.1:0-4929 GCA_031380235.1 Rhodoferax sp.
GCATGATGACCCGATTAAATCATGGGATTGCCACGCCCGAATTTCGAGCAATTGCGTCTGAACTCTAAGGGAAATCACCTGCGGGCAGCCCGACATCTGTTTCTACAATCACCACGCAGAAATGGCTGGCGGCAAAAGGCTTGCGGGTCAATGTTCAAACGGGTTTTAGCAGTTTTTAACGGTTTTTTTATCAACGGAGAAAATCTCATGGATCGTCGTTTAGTTATCAAGAATGCAGGCCTGGCGGGCGTGCTCGCAGCGGGTGCCGCACCCGCCATCGTGCATGCGCAGGCCAATGTGCGCTGGCGCTTGACCTCCAGCTTCCCCAAATCTCTGGACACGCTGTTTGGCGTGTCGGATGTGTTCGCCAAACACGTGGGCGAGATGACCGGCGGCAAATTCCAGATCACCACCCACGGCCCAGGCGAACTGGTGCCCGCGTTTGGCACGGTCGATGCACTGCAGGCTGGCACGGTTGAGGCCGCAAGCACCGCCCCCTACTATTACTTCGGCAAAGACCCCACATTCGCCATCGGCTGTGCCATCCCCTTCGGTCTGAACAGCCGCCAGATGACGGCCTGGATGTTTGAGGGCAACGGCCTCAAATTGATGCGCGAGTTTTATCGCAACTACAACATCATCAGCTTCCCCATGGGCAACACTGGCGCGCAGATGGGTGGCTGGTTCAGAAAGCCAGTGACCTCGCTGGCCGACATCAAGGGCCTGAAGTTCCGCACCGGCGGATTCAGCGGCGTGATTTGGGAACGCATGGGCGGCGTGGCAGCGAACATCCCTGGCGGCGAAATTTATGCCGCGCTGGAAAAAGGCACGATTGACGCGGCCGAGTGGGTGGGCCCGTACGACGACCAAAAGCTGGGCTTCAACAAGATTGCCCAGAATTACGCGTACCCCGGCTATTGGGAAGGTGGCCCACAACTTGACTTGCACGTCAACATCAAAGCCTACGACGCGCTGTCGTCGGAGTACAAGGCGATTGTCGAAGCTGCGGCGGCTTATGCCCACATCGACATGCAGGCCAAGTACGACGCACGCAATTCAACTGCGCTCAAGCAGTTGGTGGCGGGTGGCACGAAGCTATTCCGCTTCCCCAAAGACTTGATGGATGGCGCATTCAAAGCATCGATGGAGGTGTATTCCGAGCTGTCCGCCAAAAACCCGGCCTGGAAGAAAGTCTACGAAGACTACGCCGTCTTCCGCCGCGACGCCAACCTGTGGTTTCGCTTCACCGAAGCCGCGTTTGACGACTACATGCAGGCGGCCAAGCTGTAATCTCTACCGCTGCGCCCAACAAAAAGCCCGCTTAGTGCGGGCTTTTTTAATGGGTTTTAGCTTATTTAATTAGCCAGCTCAAGGCGGCGTTCGATACGATCAATTCGCTCTGCCAGTGCGTCTACGGTTAACGTCTGGCGGGCTTGGTCACCAGAAATGTGCGCCAGATCACCACGGATGGATGCGACACCTATTTCTAGCTGCGACATCCGGCCCTTGATCTCTTTCAGCTCACGCTCAATACGATCTTGGCCCGCCTGAAATCGCTTCAGATGCTCAAGTACAAGATTGGTCGAGTCGTCCATATTGTCAGTTTACACGTTTCGACTCAATCGCCCCTATTTTTTGGCCTTATCCTGCTCCAGCGCGCGCTTCACGGCCTCCATCGGGTCTTCGTCTTTGCTGTCGGCTGCGGGCTGTGAAGCCGCATCACCTGGCTTTGGTACGTCCAGAGTTGGCGCTTCTTTGCCATAGCCACGGCCACCGCCCATTTTCTGGATGTCGTCACCAGCCTTGTTGATATCCAGCACTTTTTCCTTGTCCAAGAATATCGTCACAGACTGGGGGATGAAGATCACCACCGCCACCAGGATCAACTGCAGGAAGATGAAGGGGATGGCACCGTAGTAGATGTCTTTGGATTCGACCTTCTTCGGCAACGAGCCGTTTTTATACAGCGTGTCTGAAATACCGCGCAGATAAAACAGCGCAAAGCCAAAGGGTGGGTGCATGAAGCTGGTCTGCATGTTCACGCACAGCATCACGCCAAACCAGATCAAGTCAATACCGAGCTTGGCAGCCACTGGTGCGAGGAACGGGATGATGATGAAGGCGATCTCGAAAAAGTCGAGGAAGAACGCCAGGAAGAACACAAAGATGTTGACGGCGATCAAAAAGCCAATCTGCCCGCCGGGCAGTCCTGCCAGCATGTGCTCGATCCAGATACCGCCATCCACGCCCTGGAACACGAGCGAAAACACGCGCGAACCAATCAGGATAAAGACCACCATCGCGGTGAGGCGCATGGTGCCAATCATGGCCTGCCAGGTCAATTCCCAGGTCAGGCGCTTGCTCAGCCAGGCCAAAAGGATTGCGCCCATGGCGCCCATGGCACCCGCCTCAGTCGGTGTAGCGACAGCCACGTTAATGCCGGGCAAGCCGCCCATGCTGCCCAGCACGGTGAAAATGAGCAACGCAGACGGCACGATGCCCTTCAAACACTTGCGGTACAGCGGCCAACCATTCAATTCACGGGATTCCTTGGGTATGCCAGGCAGCGCGGCTGGGCGCAGCCGAGTGAGGACAAATGTATAGCCAGCAAACAGCAGCACCTGCAAGATGGAAGGGCCCCACGCGCCCTTGTACATATCACCCACGGACTTGCCGAGCTGGTCGGCCAGCACGATCAGAACGAGCGACGGCGGTACCAGCTGGGTGATGGTGCCCGAGGCCGCCAGCACGCCGGTGGCATAGCGCATGTCGTACTTCCAGCGCATCATGACCGGCAGCGAGATCATCGCCATCGCGATCACCTGCCCGGCCACCGTGCCGGTGATCGCACCCAGGATGAAGCCGACGATGATGACCGAGTAACCCAGGCCGCCCTTGACCGAGCCGAACATCTGGCCCATTGAGTCCAGCATGTCCTCCGCCAGGCCGCAGCGCTCCAAAATCGTGCCCATCAAAGTGAAAAACGGAATCGCCAGAAGCAGGTCGTTGGACAGAATACCGAAGACGTTCAGCGGCAGCGCCGTCATGAACTGCTGCGGAAACCAGCCCATGTAGACGGCGAAATAGCCGCTGCCCAAGCCTAACGCCGCCAGCGAGAACGCCACCGGGAAGCCAATCAGCATGATGGCGATGAGCCCCCCAAACATCAGCGGGGCGAATTCTTGCATCGTCATTGCAGGGGTCTTTCGTAGTGGAAATCGCCGTCGTACTGGTGTGTTAACCAGGCGGCGCGTTTAATGGTCTCAGACAGGCCTTGCAGCAGCATGAGCGAAAAGCCCAGCGGCAACATCAGCATGACAGGCCAGCGAATCAGGCCGCCCGACTGGCTGGACATCTCGCCGGATACGTACATTTTCAAGAACAGCGGCCAAGAGTAGTACACCAGGACCGACATCGAAAGCATCAGGAAGAAAATGAAGCCCAGCAAGTCCACAATGGCTTGGCCGCGCCCGCCGTAAAGACCGTAGACCACGTCAACCCGCACGTGCTCGTTCACCCGCAGCACCTGGCTGGCACCCAGCATGACGACGACGGCGAACAGATACCACTGGATTTCGGTAAAGCCGTTGGAACTGTAGTTGAAGGTGTAACGCACGATGGCGTTCAGCGCGCTGATGCCGCAGGACAGCAGAACAGCCCAAATTGCGAGGATCGCAAATTTGTCGTTCATCCAGTCAATGCCACGCGACAAAGACAACAGAGCTTTCATGGAGGACTCCTGTGGGGCAGCGAAATAAGCGCCGTGTAAGACTTTTGCATGACGAGGAGGTTAACCGCTCTGCCCGCCAAAACACGAAAGCGCGACTGAAAATGCGTTAGGGGATAACCCGAAATTTTTTATATTATGAAATATAAATCCAAATGGCGATTAAACCTGCGCCGCCACGGTATCCGGGGCGATACCCGCACTAGAGTTCAATATACCCAATTAAGGTATATTAGGTCTCCAAAATAGCCTCAAACCGAAAAATACGAGTATTTTGAGCCCTTAGCTCTCGAATAGCGTGCGTAAATAGCTATGTAATATATAGCAAATTAGAGCGAAGCAAAACGCTCCGCCAGAGCTTTCGCTAGGCGACGGCCTTCAGCACAGGCCGCACGGACTCCATGTGAACGGGAAAGCGCTTCTCAATCGACAACTGAATGCCCGCTGCATCGAGCCCCTGCATGGCCATCAGCTTGGCCGGGTCGCCATGCTCGATGAAGGTGTCACTCAAACCCAGTTGCAGGACGGGCTTGAGCAAACCGGCATGCTGTAGGGCTTCCATTACGGCGCTGCCAGCACCGCCCATGATGGCCGCGTCTTCCACCGTGACCAGAGACTCGTGTTCAGCAGCGACTTGCAACAGCAGCTCGACATCCAGCGGCTTGGCCCAGCGCATGTTGACGACGGTGGCGTTGAGTTTTTCAGCCGCTTGCAAGGCTGGGTAAAGCAAGGTGCCGAAGGCGAAGATCGCGATGCGCTTGCCTTGACCGTTAGCTTGGCGTCGGATTTCGCCTTTACCAAACGGCAACGCGTCCAGCCCGGTTTGCATGACGGCACCCGCGCCCGCGCCGCGTGGGTAGCGCACGGCGACGGGGTGGCTTTGCTCAAACGCGCTCGAAAGCAGGCCACGGCATTCGTTTTCGTCCGAAGGGCAAGCGATGCTCATGTTCGGAATGCAGCGCAAAAAGGCGATGTCGTACGCGCCAGCGTGTGTGGCGCCGTCTGCCCCGACAAGGCCCGCGCGGTCCAGCGCGAAGACGACAGGCAGGTTTTGAATCGCCACGTCGTGAATCAACTGGTCGTACGCGCGCTGCTAGAATGTGGAATAAATCGCCACCACGGGCTTCAAGCCCTCACACGCCAGGCCCGCCGCAAATGTGACCGCGTGCTGCTCGGCAATGCCCACGTCAAAGTAACGTTTG
>JANNFW010000194.1:0-12968 GCA_031380235.1 Rhodoferax sp.
CTGCCCCCAAACAGCAGGCTGGTGGTGTCGCTTTTGGGATCACAGCCAATCAGCAAAACTTTCTTGCCCTGCTGAGCCATCATGTAGGAAAGGTTGGCCAACGTGAAGCTTTTGCCGATGCCGCCCTTGCCGTATATCGCGATGATTTGCGTTTCTTTGGTGACTGGGCCGGTGGCAACCGGTGCGGGCTCCATCGCGGCCTCTGCACGCAGCTTTTCTTTCATCATGAAGGTCACGGGGGCAACCGCAGGGATGGTGCTGGAACTCATGAGCAGGCTCTCCAATCAAGGATCATCTTCAAACAGGTGGAATCACCAAAGGCGGTGCGGTAAGCAAGGTCTGCCTGCATGGCATCGGCGCGGTGCGTAATGAGGCCGTCTAGTGACAGCTGGCCCGATTCGGCCAAAGCCCTCACGGCAATCAAATCTTGCGGTTGCCATTGCGCTGCGATGCGGATGCGCGCCTCGCGCATGAAAGCGGGTGGGAAGACAAACGACAGCGGCTCGTCGTAGAACCCGGCCAGTACGATTTCGCCGCCGGGGGCCAAGCGGCCGATCAGGGTGTCGAGCAATGAGCCATCACCACTCACATCGCAGATACAGCGATAGTTGCGGCGCTCGTCCGTGGCAGGGTCGATCACTTCGTAGCCCACAGCGCCTTCCCGACGTGTTGGGTTGGTCTCCCACACCACGGGGGCGGCACCCGCGACAACAGCCAGGCGGGCCATCATGCGGCCAAGTACGCCGTGGCCAATGATCAAGTCGGGCTGTTGTGTTCCCATTGCCGAGCAGGCGTGGTGGGCGGTTGCAGCCAGCGCAAACAACACACCGCGCTCGGCCAGTTGTGCATCAATTTGCAGCGCGCGTTTGCCAGGTACCACCAGGCGCTGTGCGGCACCGCCAAACAGGCCGCGCACGGGGCCAAAACAATTAGAACCTGGCACAAAAACCGTGTCGCCTACGCGAAGGCCGGAATTCGACCCCGCTGCACTGATGCGACCAACCGATTCATAGCCCGGAACCAGGGGGTAGCCCATACCGGGGAAGGCAGGCATGCGGCCGGACCAGAGCAGCTTTTCGGTGCCTGTGCTGATGCCGCTCCAATCGGTGTCAACCACGATGTCGTCGGCCGTGGGTTCCGTTAAATCCAAGCGGTTCAGCACCAAATGTTCTGGTCTTTCCAAAACGACTGCCATTGCATTCATGCTTGATCTCATGTGTGTCATCTTAAGTTGACTTAAAAAGATGTCAACTTAAATTTACACATATTTCCTAGGGTTTTCACTAGGGGCCTCTCGATAGGAATCTTTTATTCCCAAAAGTATTTGCGTTTGCAGCGGCATATGCGTGGCAAGAGGGCGAATTTGATGAAACCCCGCCTCCTTGAGCAATTGCGTCAATCGCCTAGGTGTACGCGGCTGACCACGCCCCATGGCGAGCAGATAAAACCCAAAATAGGCATCTCCCATCGCTTGGGCACCCTCGGTTTCAGCCATGGGCTCTGCGATTAGCAAAGTGCCGCCCGGAGTGAGTGCGTGGTGAACGGCTTTGAGCAGCGCCAAAACGCCTACATCATCATGGTCGTGCACGACACGCACCAGCGTGGCAATGTCAGCATCGCCGGGGAGCGCGTCGTTGAGAAAGTCGCCGCCGGTTGCCCTCGCACGATGCGTCAAACCGGCCGCGGCAAAATTGGTCGCGCCTCGTTGCGCAACGGCGGGCAGGTCAAACAGCATCAGTTTGAGGTCAGGCGCGCGCTTCGCCACTTGCAGCAAAAAAGTGCCCTCGCCGCCGCCCACGTCTAACAAACAGCGATGCTTTGACATGGGATACGCATCCAGAATCTCATGTGCCACCAGAGGTTGTGAGGCTGACATCAGTTCGGAGTAGCGCGCCACTTGCGCATCTCCAAGACCACCTGCGGGTTGCGCTCCCGAATAAGGCCAGTAGGCGGCCAAGTGCGAGGTCTTGGCTTCACCGCGCAGCAGCACCACAGGGTCTGCCAAATCAGCATAAAGTGCCGAATGATGTTCAATCATCGCGGCCAGCGCCGTGTTGCCCACCATCGGAGCGCCCAGCACGCCCAGGCCATATTGATCCTGCGGACGACGCTCAAAAAGCTGGAGGGCGACACCTGCTGCGAGCAGCCGCTGGGTGGCATCACTCGACAGCCCAATTCGCAATGACAGCGCTTGGATCGTCTGAGGGCCTTCGGCCAAAATTTCAAACAGGTTCAGCCGCACGCTGGCCAGCAAAACCTGCGAATAGACAAACCCTGCCACCAGATCAAACAGCCCACGTGCGCGCCGTTGGGCGATGGGGCGAGTGAGAACGAAGGCGGCGGCGCGGCGTTGGAAAACGGGGCTCGCCAAGAGCCGATTGCGAAAGGCAAACCAGCGGTCACGCAAGCTTGTCATGCTCGCCCAACCGGATGGGGCAGGTGCCGCTGCCGGTCTTGCCAAAAGCATCGCGAACTACTGTCAATAGCAGAAAGTCCGACGCCCCAGCAGACTCGCGATCAGACCGCTGCAACCGCCGCCGCAGGCTGGCTTTGCAGCAAGGCCTCAGCCATCGACAAGGGCACCAGCCGCTCGGACTCCATCTGCACTAGCGCACGCAACTGAGCGGCCCCAGGGCAATCGGGAATTGACGCGCTGGCTTTATCGATGAGCTGCTTGAAGTGCTCGATGGCACCGCCCAGGCCCAGCTCAATGGCCGCACTGGGGCGACCCAGCGCTACATCCTGCCCGACGGGTTTGCCGAGCAACTGAGGGTCTGCTGCGACATCGCGAATATCGTCAGCCACTTGATAGGCCTCGCCCAGCCACTCGCCCAAGGCGCGCCAGGGCTCTGGGTCAACCCCTGCGGCCTGCGCACCGCCTGCTGTAGCCGCTACGAAAAGTGCACCTGTCTTCGCGCGCTGGTAGGCTACAAGGGATACGCGCGACTCGCTCTCCCACGCCTGGCCCGCCACAATACCGTGCGGCATGCCAACACCTTGCGCGATGGTGCCCATCACCGCCACCATGCGCTGAGGCGACTGGCTGGCGGCAAGCCCCAAGGTTTGAAAAGCCAGCACAATCAATGCATCACCCGCCAGTACCGCCAGGCTTTCTCCATAGGCGTAGTGCACAGAGGCACGGCCCCGGCGCGTCGCTGCATCGTCAAAACACGGCAAATCGTCATGAACCAATGAGGCGCAGTGCAACAACTCAATCGCCACAGCTGTCGCATCGGCCAGCAGCGGGTCATCATTGCCGCAGGCCTGGGCAACAGCCAGGCACAGCTGGGGGCGAATGCGCGCCCCCCCCGGAAACACGGCGTGGCGCACGGCACCTGCCAGTTTGGGCGGGCAACCGGGTGCTTCGCCCAAGGCCATGGCGGCTGCGAGGGACTGCTCTATGCGGGTGATGGCTTTCATGCGTAGGCTCCTGTTAATGTCAACGGTAGTTGTCAATATTAGTTGTCAAGTCACACTGTCAACTAATATAGACATATGTTGAGAAGCCGTCAATCAGCGTTTTTATCGAGAAAACTCAATGCAGCGTGACCGAATCGTCGTCATTGGCGCAGGCGTGGGTGGCTTGGTGGCCGCGCTGGGGTTGGCAGCGAATGGCCTGGAGGTGGTGGTTTGCGAGGCCGCGATGCAGCCCGGCGGGAAGATCAGGCAGGTGCAAGTCGGTGGCACTTTACAAAACGCGGGGCCGACGGTTTTCACGATGAAGTGGGTTTTTGAAGAGTTATTTGCCCAAGTGGGCGAGGTGATGGCCGATGATTTGCATTTAATCAAGTTGGAAACGCTGGCCAGGCACGCATGGAGTGCGGGAGAAACCTCGGCGGATCGGTTCGATTTGTTTGCCGACATCAACCGTTCAGCGGACGCGATAGGCGACTTCGCGGGTGCGGCAGAGGCACGCCGCTACCGGGCGTTTTGCGAGCGCACGCGCCTGATTTACCAAACGCTAGAGTCGCCCTACCTGCGTGCCGCGCGGCCAAGCCCGCTGTCACTGGCCTGGCGCGTCGCGCGGCGGGATTTGAGCGGGTTGACGCGCGTCTCGCCGATGGGTTCGATGTGGGGCGAATTGGGCCGCTACTTTCACAACCCGCGCTTGCGGCAACTGTTTGGCCGCTATGCGACGTATTGCGGCTCGTCGCCGTTCAACGCGGTGGCGACCTTGATGCTGGTCGCGCACGTGGAGCAAGACGGCGTTTGGTCGCTACAGGGTGGCCTGCATGCTTTAGCCTCGAAGCTGGCGGAGTTAGCGGTAAAAAAAGGAGCGACGTTTCGATATGGAACAGCAGTGTCTGAAGTGTTAATTCGAGGCGGTCGCGCCAGGGGCGTACAGCTTGCCAATGGCGAGGTGATCGATGCAGGGGCCGTAGTCTTCAACGGCGATACGGCGGCGCTGACCAGCGGACTGCTCGGTACCCAAGCGGCGCGCGCCACGCCAGCACCTCAAGTCCGGCAGCGCTCGCTCTCAGCCATCACCTGGAATCTGGTCGCTCCAGTTTCAGCGCTCCCACTGCCAATGCACAACGTGTTTTTTTCGGACGACAGTCAGAGTGAGTTTGATGCTTTGTTCGCCCAAGGCAAGCTGCCCGCCGACCCCACCGTGTACGTCTGCGCACAGGATCATGTTGAGGGGCGAGAGCCGGACCCCGCCCACCGGCAGCGCCTGTTTTGCCTGATCAACGCGCCTGCCACTGCAGATCAGCCCAATGCGTTATCAGATGCCGACATTGAGCGTGCCCAGACCACAACGTTTGCCAAGTTGGCGCGATGCGGTCTTCACCTGAATGGTGATGGCGTGCGTACCACGCCTGCTGACTTCAACCGCCTGTTCCCCGCCACGGGCGGTGCGCTTTACGGGCAGGCGTCGCACGGCTGGCGGTCTGCGTTTGAGCGGCCCGGTGCGCGCAGCAAAATTGAAGGGCTCTACCTCGCCGGTGGCAGTGCCCACCCTGGGCCGGGCGTGCCGATGGCGGCGTTGTCGGGGCGGCAGGCGGTGGCCAGCGTGTTGGCGGATTTGACGTAATCGACTGAACATGACGACTGCATTCGACATCTTTGACACCTCCGGCGGCTACGCCTGGTGGTACCTCGATGCGCTGAGTGACGATGGTCAATGCGGCTTGACACTGATCGCCTTCATCGGCAGTGTTTTTTCACCCTACTACGCTTGGGCGCGAAGGAAGGGACACGGGATTGCTGATCCGCTCAATCATTGCGCGCTGAACGTCGCACTGTATGCCCGGCCTGGCTCTGCTGCACCTACCGCTTGGACGATGACCGAGCGCGCGCGCGACGCGGTGCAACGCAGCGCGTCCAGCCTGGTGATTGGCCCGAGCAGCATGACGTGGCAAGGCGATATGCTTCACATCCGCATTAACGAGCGCTCCGTACCGTGGGCTAAGCAGGTGAAGGGCGAGGTGCGGCTGTATCCGTCGTCTGGGCGGCTGTCCAAAAGCTACGCCTTGGATTCGGCGGGCCACCATCAATGGTGTCCGATTGCGCCCTGCGCCAGGGTTGAGGTGGATTTAGATCAGCCCGACTTAAGCTGGCGTGGCCGAGCATACCTGGACTCGAACTGGGGCAAGCGGCCGTTAGCGGATGATTTCACCCACTGGGACTGGTCGCGCGCGGCGCTCAAAGGCCGCACTGCCGTGCTTTATGACACGACTCGCCGTGACGGCAGTACGCTGTCATTGGCGATGGATTTTGACGAACGCGGGCAGGCCACAAAATTCTCTGCGCCGCCGCTGGTTGACTTGGCGGCCACGTCGTGGCGGCTGGCGCGCTCGACCCGCAGCGACCGCCCGTTGGACGCGAAGGTGACCCAGACGCTGGAAGACGGCCCGTTTTATGCCCGCTCCCTTTTGCACACCCATCTGCTCGGGGAGGCAGCGGTGGCGGTGCACGAGAGCCTGTCACTGGCGCGCTGGGCACAACCCGTGGTGCAGGCGATGCTGCCGTTTCGGATGCCCAGGCGGGGGTGAAGACGCGACACATCGACGCTTTGATCAGCCTTCGGACTGAGTGAATACATCAATGCTACACTAATAATAGCAATATTTCTATATTACCCGAGAGCTAGAGGCTAATAATTTCATGAAGTTAGCAAAAATCAGCGTTTTTATGTGTAAATTAACCTGCGGGTTAATAAGGAAATCCGTAGTGACCTTGGCCTCACTCCATTCACAATGTTGCTCATGAACGCCACCTTGATCACGCCACCTTCCAGCGGCGCTGCGCCATCGCCGCCATCGCCGCTGTCTCTGCTGCCGCCCGATGATGCCCTGCGCACGGTGCTGCATAACGAGGTTCATGCGCGCCCCTCACCGCGTGTGAGGATGCCTGCGCTGATGTTCTATGTGGCGGTTCTCAACGAAGGCATCAGCCGCGAAGCGGAATGTGCTCACCTCCAGCGCCTGCCGGGCCAGGCGCAGTTGGCCCTTGAAAACCTCAGTGGCAACTTTCTTCGCCTGCGCTTTGAGGGCTACAACATCAAGTGGGAGCGGCACACCGAGTTCACGCGCTACACCCTGGTGCAAGGCTTGCCCGAGCGGGCGTTTTTGGGGGCCTCAGAGCCGGAGGTGCTGTCCGAGCTGAAGGTTGGCGCTGACTGGCTACGCAACATCCCTGGGCGGACGGTAGCGGCCATCAAGCTGGTGATGCTGCACGGCGACGTGGCCGAACCGGTCGCCACATTGGCCCTCGCCCAGCAATGGTTTGGTGGGCGTGATCTGGCCGCATCGCAACTTGGCGGTGGGCACTCCTTGGCGTTGACGGATTTTCGACTGGCCGCCAGTGGGTTTGAGCGCATGCTGGTGGTCGCGCCGCCCGAGATGTCGCCCACGCGCGCAGGCCGCATTTCTCAGCGGCTTCTGGAGATTGAAACCTACCGCTTGATGGCCTTGCGCGGCCTGCCTGTGGCCAAAGCCTTGGGACCCATGCTGTCAGCGGCTGAAGAAGAACTCGCCGACATCACGGCGCACCTGGAAGGCAAGTCCACCTCAGACCAGGATTTGCTGGACACACTGGTCTCGCTGGCTACTCGCGTTGAGCGTGCGACGGCCCAGCACAGCTACCGATTTTCTGCCACCCAAGCCTACGCCACCCTCGTGACTGAGCGCATCGAGGAACTGCGCGAAAAAGTGATTCCTGGCACCCAGACGATTGGTGAGTTCATGCAGCGCAGGCTGTCGCCGGCGATTGCCACGGTGGCTGCCACCGCGCAGCGCTTGGGATCGCTATCGGAGCGTATCTCGCGCACCAGCGCGCTTTTGCGCACGCGGGTGGACATTGCCACCGAGCTGCAAAATCAGCAGCTGCTTGCAAAGCTCACACGCGGGCAAGAGCTGCAACTGCGTTTGCAATCCACGGTGGAGGGTCTGTCGATTGCCGCCATCACCTACTACGTGATCAGTCTGTCTTACTACGGTATCAAAGCCCTGAAGTTGGCAGGCGCACCGCTGAATCCTGAAATCGCCACCGGCGCCCTGATTCCGCTGGTGCTGTGGGTGGTGTGGCGCGCCACAAGGCGCATTCACGAGCGATTGCAGAAAGGCGGCTGATCAAGCCGTCGATGCATCCTTTGTCGATTCGTCCTTTGTCGATTCGTCCTTTGTCGATTCATCCTTTCTTTGCGCACTGGCGTCTTCTGCCTTTTCTCGTTCAAGCTCACGCGCCTTGTCCCGCCGCAGGCTCCACAGTTCGTAAAAACCAAAAACTAAAACAGCGCCCAAAACGCCTGCCATCTCCAGTGTGATCAGCAGTGATGAACTCACGGCAGGCCCCGGTTGACAGGTATCGGTGTCATCTGTTCCTGGCGTTCCAGGCGTTCGAACAATTCGATCACCCACACGGCGCGGTTGGCCATTCGCTGGTTGATCTGCCACCACGGTGTTGCGTCCTGCGATGGGGTGTCCAAATGCGATAGATCGAGTGATGTGAGGCTAGCTGCATCCACCAGAAACTGGTTGGCAGGCAGGCACGGCGCGGCTTGCACGACCTGTTGCGGCATGAGGTTAATCAACGCCCCCGCCAGCAGCCAGACCTTGCGCGCACGCGGCACCACGGCACGCTGGGAGACAGAATCGAGCCCCCGCCGCGCCACCTCATGGCCGATTTCAGCGTACAAATAACGGGCGGCGTTGATGCCGGGGCGACAGGCCAACGGCAATTGTGCAACTCCTGCACCAACACGTTGGTAGAGCCCTTGGGCCACGTCCAGCAGGCGCTGCACCACCGAGGCGATGCCCGTGTTAAAAACTGGGTTTGCCAGCCACGTCTGCGGTTCAATACCCTCCTCACGCAGCCACTGCTGCGGCAAATAGAGCCGACCCAGGCGCGCGTCTTCGCCCACGTCACGCGCGATGTTGGAAAGCTGCATTGCGACGCCCAGATCGCAGGCGCGGGCCAAGCCCTCGCTACTTCGAACACCCATTAGTAGCGCCATCATGGCGCCCACCGTGCCGGCAACGCGGGCGGCGTAGGCTTGCAGCTCCTCCAGCGACTCATAATGCCGACCGTCGGCATCCCATTCAAAGCCTTCCAGCAAGGCATCGAGCAAGGTACGCGGAATTTCAAAATGCGCGACCACCGCAGCCAGTGCACGGTCTGCAGCGGTCGCTTGCGATGGATACGCTTCGCCGCTGTAGGCGGCATCCAACCGTGCGCGCAAGCCCGCGACAGCAGCGTGTTTATCGTTGCCACCTTGCGCTGCGTTGTCCACCGCATCGTCGGCGAGGCGACAAAACGCATACAACGCTGATGCCGGCTCGCGCACTGCTTGGGGCAGAAGCAGCGAGGCCGCGAAGAAGGTGTAAGACCCCTCGCGCAGTGCCGCGCGGCATGCCGCCATATCGGCGACAGCCTGCACAGTCAAGGGTGTCTTAGTTTTCACAGTGGACCTGAGTGGAAGAGCCCGCGAGGGCTTGGTCTGCGACATCGACGCCTCAGGGTTTTTTAGGTGTGTTTGAGTTTTCGAAAGTGTCTGCATGAGGTACCACTGTATCCAAAACGCGGGCCGATGACAAAACACCGGGCAGGCCAGCGCCAGGGTGGGTGCCGGCGCCGACGAGGTAGAGGTTCTTCAACTCTTCGCTGCGGTTGTGGGGCCGAAACCAGGCGCTTTGCGTGAGCACCGGCTCCAACCCAAAAGCCGCGCCGCGAAAGGACGACAGGCGATCCTGAAAGTCTTGCGGCGTCAGCATCAGGGAGCTGACGATCTCATCGCTCAAACCCGGCAAGAGCGTGGCTTGCAGGCTCTGCTCAATCGCTTTGCGGTAGGGCTCGGCGGTCTTTTCCCAATCGGTGCCGCTTTGAAGGTGCGGTACGGGCGAGAGCACGTAAAAAGCGTCGCAGCCGGGCGGCGCAAGCGATGGGTCGGTGGCAGTCGGTCGGTGCAAATACAGGCTGAAGTCTTCGGCTAGCAGCTTGCGGTCAAAAATATCGGTCAGCAGCTCGCGGTAGCGCGGCCCGAGCGAAATCGTGTGATGCGCGACATCAGGGTACTGGCGCTTGGTGCCAAAATACCACACGAACAAGCTCATCGAGTAGCGGGCTTTTTCAATGCGACGATCCGTCCAGCGCTTGCGATGCTCAGGGGCCACCAAACTGCGGTAGGTAGTGGCAGAGTCCGCATTGGATACCACCACCTGTGCCGCCAAAGTTTCGCCAGAGGCCAGCCGAACTCCGGTGGCCACGCCCGCATGGGCGGTGATCTCGGCCACTGCCTGGTTGCAACGCACCGTGCCGCCTTGGCCTTCAATCAAACCTACCAGTCCCTTAACCAAACTGCCAGTGCCGCCCATCGCAAAGTGAACCCCAAAGCGCCGCTCCAAAAATGCGATGAGGCAGTAAACGGAGGTGGTTGCAAACGGGTTGCCACCCACCAGCAATGATTGAAAGGTGAGCACCACGCGCAGACGCGAGTCGCTAACATGCTTGCACGCCAGCGAGTAAACGGTGCGGTAGCCTTCAAGTTTGACCAAGGCGGGCAGCACGCGCGCCATGTCGGCCCAGGTGTCAAAAGGCACATGGCCGAGCTGCTCAAAACCCACCTTGTAAATCGCCTCGCTGGCTTTCAAGAATCGCTCATACCCCGCGACATCGCCGGGTGCCAGCTTGGCCACTTCTGCGCGCATGCTTTCTGCATCGCCGGTGTAGTCAAATACGATGCCGTCATCAAAACGGATGCGGTAGTAGGGCGACACAGGCCGCAAGTCGATATCGTCCGCAAACCGGCGGTTGCACAGCGCCCAAAGCTCTTCCAGCAGGAAGGGTGCAGTGATGACGGTGGGGCCTGCGTCAAAGGTGAAACCGTCCTGTTTGTAAACATAGGCGCGGCCGCCCGGCGCGTCGAGCTTTTCAAGCACCGTCACCCGGTAGCCCCGCGCGCCCAGGCGAACCGCAGCGGCCAGACCTCCAAAACCGCTGCCGATCACAATCGCATGCGGGCTAGTAGCCTGGGGTTTTCCCTCATTCAAAAGGCGTGATATCGCGGTTTCTCCATTTTTGACAAGCATGTGGTGCATGATAGGAGTGTCAACTAAATCTGACAACTACTTGGTAACCTCTACCGAAACCCGTCACTTTTTTCCGATTAAAGCTGCGCGATGGTACCGACATTCATTTTTCATTCAAGGGCTTCGCACGCATGAGCGGCGGCCTGGACTTGCAGGATGCGGCGTGCGACCGCGGTGGGCGTCGCCTCTTCAGCGCCTTGACCCAGTCCATTCACCCCGGCGAGTTGCTGCGGGTTCAAGGCGACAACGGCGCGGGCAAAACCAGTTTGCTGCGGATGATCTGCGGGCTGCTGGAGCCCACCGAGGGCAAAGTGATGTGGCGCGGCCAACCGACCATCGCCTTGAAAGAAGAGCTGGGCCGCGAGTTGATCTATCTGGGCCATGCTGCGGCGTTGAAAGATGAGCTATCGCCTCTCGAAAATTTACAGATGGCCTGCCTCCTTGCGGGCCAACCCACCACGGAGCCGCAAGCCACTCGCGCGCTGGCGGCGGCGGGTTTGCGTGGCCATGAGAGAACGGTGGTTCGCAAACTGTCGCAAGGGCAGCGTAAACGCAGCGCACTGGCACGATTGGCACTGGCGTCGCCCAATGCCTCACTTTGCAGGGCGCCGCTGTGGGTACTGGACGAACCTTTCAATTCATTGGACAGCACTGCCACAGCCTGGCTGGTTGGTTTGATCAAAACCCAACTGCATCAAGGCGGCCTGGTAGTTCTAACCAGCCATCAGACCGTGGCGCTGGACGATACGCCGCATCAGGTACTGGCCTTGTGACAACCGAAACTGCTGCACCCAACCCAA
Organism: Rhodoferax sp.; assembly: GCA_031380235.1. Taxonomy (GTDB): domain Bacteria; phylum Pseudomonadota; class Gammaproteobacteria; order Burkholderiales; family Burkholderiaceae_C; genus JANYCG01. The sequence continues at coordinate 11,330 of JANNFW010000194.1, forward strand.
ACGCCCAACTCGGCCTGCTGGCGGGTATGCGTTGCATCATCGTGCGGGATCTGCGCATTGCATTGCGGCGGCGCTCTGACACGCTGGCGGCGCTGATCTTTTTTATCATGGTGGTCAGCCTGTTTCCGCTGAGTGTTGGGCCCGAACCGCAGTTGCTGCGCACCATGGCACCCGGCGTGATTTGGGTGGCGGCACTGCTGGCGTCGATGTTGTCGCTGGCACGGCTGTTTGCGGACGATTATCAGGACGGCACGTTGGAGCAAATGTTGCTCTCGGGCCATCCGCTGGCGCTACTGGTGCTGGGTAAAATTGTGGCCCATTGGTTGGCTTCGGGTTTGCTGCTGGCCTTGGTATCGCCACTACTTGCGCTTCAGTTTGATTTGTCATTGGCCAGCACTGGCGTATTGGTGGGCTCGCTGCTGCTGGGAACTCCCGTGTTGAGTCTGCTGGGGGCGATCGGCGCAGCGCTGTCCGTAGGCCTGCGGGGGGCGGGTATGCTGCTGTCTTTGTTGGTTTTGCCGCTGTGCATTCCGGTGCTGATATTTGGGGCAGGTGCGGTGCAGGCGGACATGGCGGGGCTGAGTATCGCAGGGCATTTCTCGCTGTTGGGGGCGCTGCTCGTCGTGTCGCTTGCAGCCGCGCCAATCGTCGCTGCAACAGCCTTGCGGATCGCCTTGGAATGACGGCTGGTATAAATTCGGTGTGAAGCGCTATCTGCGCGCTATTTCAAACTAAGGACATTCGGGACAGATCAGATGCCATCGAGCGAGGTCAATTGGTTTCAATACGCAGCACCGCAGCGGTTTTATCCGCTGGCGGGCCGCATGATTCCGTGGTTTGCCGCCGCTGCAGTTTTGCTGGGAACCGTTGGGCTTTATCTGGGCCTTTGGCTGGCTCCCACGGATGCCCAGCAGGGCGACTCTTACCGAATCATTTTTGTGCATGTACCTGCCGCCTGGATGTCGATGGTGATTTATCTTGCCATGGCCGGGTGGGCGGGCATCGGCTTGGTGTTCAACTCGCGGCTCTCGTCGATGATGGCGTGTGCATTGGCACCTACCGGCGCGTTGATGACGTTCTTGGCGCTCTGGACTGGCGCACTGTGGGGCAAGCCAACTTGGGGTGCCTGGTGGGTGTGGGATGCGCGGTTGACATCTGAATTGGTGTTGCTGTTTCTGTACATCGGCTTCATGTCGTTGCACGCCTCCATTGATGACGTGCGCCGGGCTGACCGCGCCGCTGGCTTGTTGGCCTTGATCGGGGTCGTCAACGTCCCAATCATTTATTTCTCAGTGAAATGGTGGAACACGCTGCACCAAGGGGCATCGGTCAGTATTACGAAAGGCTCCAGCATGGCAACCCCGATGTTGATGGGCATGCTGGTGATGGCACTAGCGTTCTGGGCCTACTGCATTGCGGTGGCACTCATGCGGGTGCGCGCCATTCTGCTGGAGCGCGAGCGCCATACCGGTTGGGCACGCGCGGCCTTGGGGGTTGCATGAGCTGGGGCAGCTTGTCTGATTTCTTCGCCATGGGCGGCTACGGCCTGTACGTTTGGGGCTCACTGGGTATGTGCGCTGCGGTCATCATTGCCGAGGTCATCCTGTTGAAAGCGCGACGTCTATCCCTGGTTCGCGAA